>CBFCWS010000006.1:0-26668 GCA_965601765.1 uncultured Ilumatobacter sp.
CGTTCTGTAGCTCCCCATCTGCCTGACGGCTAATCTGCCCGGACGGGGCTTGAGCCCGGGCGCGAGCCAGATCAGATCTGCAGGCCCCCTGGTTGGTCAACCCGGGGGCCTGCTTTAGTTTGCCCTATCCGACGGACCGACCGCGAGGAGCCTGCGGTGCAGCACGGTCGACCACCCACCGGGGACGGCGAGCCGTCGGCGACCACCCCATCCGACACGCCGACCGGCCCGGCCGCCGATTCACCCGACGACGCACCGAGCCTCGTCCGACGCCTGGGCGAGTGGTTCCTCGTCGTCGTCGTCGTGGTCGTCGTCTTCGGCTGGATCCTGCCGCAGTTCATCGACTACGAGCTCGTCTGGGAGGCGATCCGCGGGCTGACGTTCGCCGAGTTCGCCGTCCTCACGCTGCTCACCCTGCTCCGCGTCCCGACCGAGGCCGCGATCTACCGGGCGATGCTCCCCGGGCTGCGGTTCACGACCGGGTCGGAGGCCTACCTCTCGTCCAACGTCGCTGCGAACGTCCTCCCGCCACCGGCGCCGTCGGTCATCCAGTACGCCTACTTCCGCTCCGAGGACTACACCCCCGAGGCATCGCTCACCGCAGCCGTCGGCTCGTTCGTGTTCCCGCAGGGCGGACGGATCCTGTTGCCCCCCGTCGCCTTCGTCGTGCTGTTGATCGTCGGTGGCATCGACACCGAAGCGCTGGTCATCACGGGGATCTCGGTCGCCGTCGCTGCCGTTGCGAGCGTGCTCATCTGGTTGATCGGCCGCAGCGAGTCCTCGGCGCGATGGGTCGGTCGTCAGCTCGGGCGCGCGGTGTCGTGGCTGATGACGAAGCTCGGTCGCGACCCGGTCGGCGATCTCGGCGACGAGGTCGTCGACTTCCGGGACAACGTGTATCGCGTCGTCAGCCGCCGTTGGCTGTTCGGGTCGATCGCAGTCGCGTGCAACCTCGGCGTCACCTACCTGATCCTGGTCGCGTCGTTGCGATTCGTCGGCATCGAGCAGGACGAGCTCGGTCTCGCACTGATCTTCGCCGCGTTCGCTGCGGCCTTCTTCGCCGGGGTGGTCATCCCGATCACCGGCAGCGGTCTCGGCGTCGTCGACGTCGTGCTCGTCTCGGCGCTCCAGGCCTCCACCTCGGCCGACGTCAACGTCATCGTCGCGGCGGTCGTCCTGTGGCGGGTCTTCTACAGCTTCCTCGCCTTCTTCCCGGGCATGGTGACGCTCAGCCGGTTCTCCAAGCGCAACGCCGATCTGATGCGGGAAGCCGGTCGACAGCTCGGTTCCGAGGTGGCCGACGACGCCGACCCCACCGAGGTCGGGGACGCCTGACCGGTGGCGCACGCCGTTCGGCGGGCTTCGCACCCGGCCGGCCTCACCCGGGCCGGTGCGCACTCAGTCGGTGACGGCGTCGGCCGGGTGCGAATCGCCCCGGGCCAGGATCGTGAACGGGTCGAACCCGAGCCGGGACCGCCACCGGCTCCGCCACACGGCGGTCGAGATGAACCCGACCGGGATGACGAGCAGCCACTCGACGATCCGGAACACGATCACGCCGGCGGCGATCGCACCGGCGATGGCGTCGCTGCCGCTGCTGAAGGCCAACAGGATCGCGATGTAGGCGATCTCCGCCACCCCGATGTTGCCGTTGGTGATCGGGATGATCGTGATCAACTGGACCAGCGCGTAGGCGAGGAACACCTCGGCGGCCGACAGCTCGTCGGCCCCCGCCCCTGCGAACCGGAGCGCGAGCAGGAGCATCAGGAACTTCGCGGCGCTCACCGACGCGTGACCGAGCCAGACCTGCCACCAGCGCTCCGACACGAGGCCGATCATCGACGCACGCGCTTCGAGCAGCTGGTCGCCGAGATCGTCCGGCGCGGTCCGGCCGAACTTGCCCGCCAGCCACCCGACGAACCGGGTGAGGGTGTCCCCGACCCGCTCGGCGAACGAGAGCGACCGGATCACCATGGTGATGAACACCCCGCCGACGACGAGCACGACCAGTCCGATCACGACGAGGGCGACGAGCCAACCCCCGACGTCACCACGGTCGGCTGCGTACCAGGCCACGCCCACCACCGGGAGCGTGAGCCGGTTCGCGTTCTGGAAGATGCCACCCACGGTCATGCCGATCATCGACCGGTCGACCGTGTGCCCCCACGTCCGGTACATCGACAGACGCACCAGCAGGTCGCCCGGTCCGGGCACGATGTTCGAGAACGACGTCGACGCCGACCATGCGACCGCGCCCTGGCCCACGCCCAGACCGGGGATGCAGCGCGCGTACACCAACCCCTCGATCGGCCACTTCAGCGCCCACAGTCCGATCACCACCGCGAACTGCCACAACTCCATGTCGCGGATCGCCGCCCAGATGTCGTCGTAGCTGACGATGCTCGGCAGGAGGAAGCCGAACACCAGGATCAGGATCGCGGCCATGACGCCGAGCGCGATCAGGATCTGCTTGCGGTTCCCGGTGAGGGAGGTGGGGGTTCCGCGGACGGAACCGGGGCCGCCGGTCCCCGCTGCACCTGGTGACGTGTCGTTCCCGACGTCGGCCTCGCTCATGGGGCCACCGTAGGAAGGCCGCTTGCGGCCGTGAGTCGCCCGACATGGGTGAGGCGGCGACGGCGACGACCGGCGACGCTCGTGCCGCGGAGGCACCGGGCCTCGACCCCGGACGAGCACCGAACACGAGCAGGGAGACCACCGGATGCGCATGACGACCGTGATGGGGATGGCCGACCGATGGGCCGGGACGAGTTCGGGTCGGTGGCTGCGCGACCGGGTCGACGTGTTCGCACGACCGAGCACCCCGCTGGAGACCGCAGTCTTCCTCGACGCGTTCCTGCCGTCGCTGATGCCGCGGACGTCGGTCCACCAGGGACTCGCCGCCGGGCTCGACGTGCTGACCGCGCGTGGGCTCTCGGCATCGTTGCTGGCCGTCGGCGGCCGGGTCGGCGCCGGCGCCGGCCTCGGCGTCCGGACCGCGATCCATCTCGCGGAGTTCGGCCTCGGCCACGCCGCTGCGTCGCTCCCCGAGTCCGAGGGCGAGACGCTGTGGAGGTCGGGCGTCCGGTCGGTCGGCGACGTCCTGCGCGCCGCCGCCGTCGGCGCGGCGCTCGTCGACGGTGTCGCGGCGTTCCGCACCCGCGGCCTCCGGAACGCAGCGCTGCGTCCCGCACTGACCGGCGCCGTCCTCACGACCGGCGTCGCGTTGTTCGCCTCGCGCCGGCTCGCCGTGCGCCGGTCCGAGATCCAGCGGTGGCCCGTCGATCAGCAGGCGGCGATGCTGCCGGCGACGGGTGTGGCGGCGGCCGTGACCACCGTCGGCACCGGCGCCTGGCGTGCGTTCCGAACGACGGGTGCAGCGCTGCGCCGCACGGCGGGTCCCGGCCTCGCCCATCAGCTCGTCGGTACCGGGATCAACGCGGCCGCCTGGGTCGGCGGCATCGTGCTCGCCTACAACGGCGGCGTCGCGATGATCGGCCGTGCGAACGAACGGCTCGAGCACGCCTTCGCCGTCCCGCCGTCCTCGCCACTGTGCTCCGGGAGCGCCGAGAGCTTCAGCCCGTTCGCCGAGCTCGGCCAGCAGGGTCGGCGGTTCGTGTCCGAGGCGGTGACGACCGAGTCGATCGGGGAGGTCACGGGCGAGCCGGCGGTCGCCGAACCGATCCGGGCCTTCGTCGGCTTCAACACCGCGCCGTTGTATCAGGCCGGACGCGCCGAGCTGGCGCTCGCCGAGCTCGATCGCACCGGTGCGTTCGATCGCTCGTACCTCCTCCTCGTCTCGCCGACGGGGACGGGCTGGGTCGACCAGGCGGTCGTCGCCGCCGCCGAGTACCTCACGCGCGGTGACCTCGCGACGTGCTCGATCCAGTACGGGCGGTTCCCCTCGTTCCTGTGCGTCCAGAAGGTGGGACTCGGCCGGAGCCAGTTCCGACTGCTGCTGTGGGGCATCCGCGAGCGGCTCGCGGAACGCCCACCCGAACGGCGGCCGAAGATCCTCGTGTTCGGCGAGAGCCTCGGCGCGTGGACGGCGAGCGACGTGGTCATGACACAGGGCATCGTCGGGTTCGACCACTACGGGATCGACCGGGCGCTCTGGTTCGGCCTGCCCGGCCTCGCGAAGTGGTCCCGGAACGGCATGACGACCGGCGCCAGCGATCTCGTCCCCCCGGGCACCGTCGAGGTGTTCGACACCCACGAACAACTCGCCGGGCTCGACGACGAAGCACGCGAGCGCCTCCGAGCGGTCATCCTCTCCCACGACAACGACCCGATCGCCGCACTCCGCCCGGAGCTCCTCGTCCGCCGTCCCTCGTGGCTCGGGAGCGAGCGGGGCCGCGGCGTCTCGGAGCGGATGGACTGGATCCCGTTCGTCACGTTCTGGCAGATCGCGATCGACGCCGCCAACGCGATGGTGACCGTCCCCGGTGAGTTCCGATCGTTCGGTCACGACTACCGGGCCGACACGACGCGCTTCGTCCGCGATGCGTACCACCTCCCGGTGACCGACGAGCGCGTGGCCGTGCGCATCGACGAAGAGCTCCGCCGACGGGAGCTCGCGCGATCCGAGGCGATGGGCGCGCCGCCGCCCGACGGCGCCGAACCGCTCCGGCCGACCGAGCGGTTCTCGTCGAACCCGTTCGCCGCCGGCATCCCGGTCGCCACGCGGCCGCCGACCAGGTCGAGGTGGCTCCGTGCGTCGCCGACGCAGGAGGCCAAGGCCCACGACAACGCCGACGGCGGCTGAGGGCGCCGTCGCCGATCACCCATCTCGGGCGATCCCGTTGCCCGCAGACCCGGGCGAAGATCGTCGGCGACAGCCGGCGCGGCGTGCGCCACGACGAAGGGAAACCCATGGCATCGACGACCCCACCTGCCGGGTGGTACCAGGATCCGTCCGGGGCGGCCGAGGGTCGCTACTGGGACGGCATCGCATGGACCGAGAGCGTGCTCCTCGGCGGCGAGACGCTCCGCATGTCGATCGAGCCCGGCGTCGCGCAGACGCCGCCGCTGGCCGGCACCGAGATCCGGTCGTCGCCCGGCGGGGCACCGCAGGTGACCGTCAACCAGGCCCGCTCACCGATCGGACTCATCCTGGCGCTCGTCGTCGCGCTCATCGCGATCATCGCCCTCGTCGTCGTGCTGACCGACGACGACTCGTCGAACGAGGAGCAACCGCCGACCACCGAGGCACCACCGGCCACCGAGGCACCACCGGCGACGGAGGCCCCAGCCGAGGGCGGCTGACGTCGCGGGTGGTTCGATGCGTTCGGCTGCGGGCGCAGCCGGCCGTTCGGTCGCGACCGTCGGTGCGGACGTCGCCGACCGCCCCACCCGGACGGCTCACCCCGGATCGCAGTTCTCCGGCAGGTCGGATCCGGCGACCTTGAAGTCGGAGCAGTTGAGGAAGAAGTCGTTGTTGACGCCGACGAAGTACCCAGTGGCGCCCATCGCGACCAGCACCGCCAACCCGCCGAAGAGGAGCCGCTTGTTCTCGTAGGCGTGCAGTCCCGGCACGAACATGTCGGCCATCAGCTTCAGCACGGTCGGGACCGAGACGACCCCGATCACCAGCGCCAGCGAGCCCAGGATCGGGTTCGTCGCCGCATCGGCCGTGGAGTCCGTGAACGTCGCCGCGAGGGTCAACCAGATCAACGGGCCGGCCAGCCCGAGGTTGACGTACCACCGCTGCCCGCCCGTCTTGTGCGACGACAGCAACGACACGGCCAGCCCCGCCGTGGCGATGACGACGAAGCGGAACAGATCCTGGTAGAACACGGCGCGGAAGGCGCCCAGATTGAACGCGATCGGCCAGACGACCACGCTGATCGTCACGATCGCGGCGGCGAACGGGCCGTACCGCCCGATGACCAGCCCGGAACCCGATTGCGCTACCTGTCGCTGCATCGCACTCATCTTCGCGCTCTCGACTGGCGAGTCCGGGACTCGGCCGGCCGTCGGGTCGTCACCCATCGAACCGTCACCTCGCGCCGAGATCGCCCTCGGGTGCGGTCTGGGCAGGGCTGACGGTTCGATTCGACATCACGAGTTGTCCAGCGGTCACGGCGACCACGCCGGGGACGAGGAAGCTGGGCAGCCCGGTGGACTCGGCGACGAACGCGAGCGCCGCGAGCGGCGTGCCGTAGCCCGCTCCGAGGAACGCGGCCCCACCGACGAGCACGTACAGGCTCGTCTCGTCGACGCTGCCGAGGTCGGCGACGATCGCGCCGACGATGCCGCCCATCGCCAGCAGCGGCACGAACAGTCCACCGACCATCCCGCCGCCGACGGCCACCGAGGTACCGATGACGCGAATGGCGAGCACTGCGACGAGCAACGGGATCGAGTTGCTCGGGTCGAGCGCCCACTCGGTGGCGTTGAATCCCGATGTGATCGCGACGTTCTCGCCGGTCAGCTCGCGGCCGAGCAGGAACACGCCGACCAGCACGGCGCCCGCGGCCGCGCCGCGCACGAGCGCAGGCCCACGCGAGGCGTAGCGCTCGGCCCGATGCACGAGGTGCGCGAACGCCCGGGCACAGAGGCCACAGATCACACCGAGCACGGCGGCGCCGAACACGTAGCCGACCGTGACGTCGAGTTCCCCGATCGGGAATGCCGGCTCGGTCCCCTTCACGACGATCAGCGTGAGGTAGCCGACGGTCGACCCGACGAGTGCCGGAACGATCGCCGATCGCTCGAACGTGTTCCGATAGGGCGCCTCCAGGGCGAAGATCACCCCGGTGAGGGGCGCCTTGAACACCGTCGCCACGCCGGCCGCGGCGCCGGCGACGAGCAGCGCGTGCATCTTCGTGCTCGCGAGGGGGCGAACCCACCGCCTGACCGCGGTCGCCGCGACCGAGCCCGCGTACACCGCCGGACCCTCGAGGCCCATCGGGGCGCCGGACGTGCCCGTGGTGACCGAGGCGACGAGCCGGCCCGGTGCGTGGGTGATGTCGATCCCGTCGGGTTGGTCGTGGAACTGTTCGATGTACCGGTCGGTCGTGGAGGACGATCGGCCGGCCAGGTACCGGACGACCAGCACCGTGATCACCGCGCCGGCCATCAGCGCAGCGGAGACCACCCATGGGTCGGCCTTCAGCAGTTCCTTGTCGGCCTCCTCGACCGCGATCTTCACCCCGAGGATCACCACCCCGGTCAGCAGCCCGACCAGCGCCGATCCGGCGATCATCCGTATCCAGTGCTCGGGGACCATCCGCTGCGGTGATGCCACGTGAGTCACCTCTCCCTCGGTCGGGTGCGCTGCGTCTGGCGCATCTCGAACAGCTGTTGCCGGTAGCTGACATTGGCCGTGTCGTCGGGATCGGCCGTCTTGCCGGGCAAGAGCGAGCCGAACAGCCCGACACCGGCGGTGAGCAGGTACGCCGTCAGCACCGCGACGCCGGCGGGCGCGACAGAGATCGGCCCGACACCCACGGTGAGCGCGGCGAGGAGGGCCATCGAGAACGGCGCCTTGATCGAGGCGCCGGGGACGGCCACGAGGAGGCACGACAGGCTGAGCGCGATCGGGATGCCGGGGACGATGACGTGGGTGGCGACCCCGACGGCGCCGCCCAGGAACAGCGTGGGCATGACCGGCCCTCCGATGAAGCCGGTGGCGAGGCTGACCGCCATCGCCACGAGCTTCGCCGCCACAACACCCACGAGGACCCAGGCGCCGAGCTCCTCGGCCTGGGCGATCATCTCCGGCAGCTGCGCCTTGCCCGACCCGAGCGTGAGCGGGAAGCAGACCGCGAGCAGCCCGATGGCGAGACCGCCCACGCCGGCCCGCACGATCGTGTTCGGGATCCGGGTCGCCCAGCCACGCATCAGGAACACGGTCGCGCCGAGCAACCGCGACACGAGCGCGCCGACGACGCCGAGCACGATCGCGATCCCGAAGTGCCAGTACTCGACGTCGTAGCCGGGCACAGCGAACACATCGAGGAACGTCGCACCCGCGAAGGTGAACACGACGAAGAACCCGAACACCGATGCGACCAGGCTCGGGGCCAGGACGCGGTAGTACCGGTTCGGCCCGTCGGGCGGGTTCAGCTCGGTGATCAGCAGTGTGCCGAGGAACGGCGACGTCAGCAGCCCACCGACCGCACCGTTCATGCCCACCAGCGTGTTCAGCTTGCGCGCCTCCTCGTCGGCGCGCACACGGTCGGAGAACCACTCGCCGATGGCGCCGCCCGAACGCGTCCCGGCATCGAACGGCCCGAGGCTCGATCCGCCGACCAGGGACACGAAGGACACGATCACCATGGGGATCGCCGAGCGCTTGTCCACGTGGGCATCGACGATGTTCTCGAGCGCCCCCTTCGACTCGGCGGGCACCCGCATGACCATGCGGAGACCGCCGACGAGGAGACCGGCCCCGACGGTCATCAGCAACCACCACGGATCGCCACCGAGGAAGCCGTTGTCGACGTCGTCGGGCCACAGCCAGTTCGTCACTCGACCGACCGCACTGGTGAAGAGCAGGCCGGCCGTGCCGGCCATCAACCCGATCGGCACGGCGTACAGCACGGGCATCCAGAAGGACCGGTCGCGAGCGAAGTAGTCCGGGGCGGTCACCGGCTCAGCTCCTCGTCGCGCGCAGGGTTCGGCGGACCACGATCGGCCCGGGATGGCCGAACGACGGGCGTGAGACGTCACTCATCGGCGGTCGAACAGTACGTCGATCCCGTGCTCGTCGTCGGGGATGGGGTCGCCGGCCGTCCACGCCGTGACGACGGACGCGACCGTGACCGGACGGGTGAAGTTCAGGGCGTGGGCGCCGTCGACGACGACGGCGGTCACGTCGGAGACGCCATCGAGCACCGTCATCACCCGGCGCACGTCGACGAGGGGGTCGTCTCGCCCGACGACCACCAGCATCGGCACGGCGAGGAGTGCGAGCCGGTCGAGGGTGGGATAGCGCGTCATCGCCCGGAACAGCGAGACCCCCTGGCGCACACCGAAGCGCAGGTAGTCGGCCGTCGCCAGTCGCGTCAGCGGCCACGGCTCCCTGGGCGCATCGCGCGCCATCTGTCCGATCGCCCGTCCCATCGGCTGATTGTTCGGTCCCCCGGCAGGCGACACGAGCACGATGCCGGCGACCAGGTCCGGCCGCGTCACCGCGAGCTCGATCACCGTGACGCAACCGAGCGAGTTGCCGACGAAGACGGCCCGGTCGACGCCGGCGGCATCGCAGTAGGCGACCAACCAGTCGGCGAGCTCCGGGATGCCGAGCGACTCCACAGTGCGCTCGCTCGAACCGCTACCGGGGAGGTCGGGGATGAAGTGCCGCATCCGATCGCCGATCATCACCGCCGTCGGCTCGAGGTAGCTGCCCGAGATGCCGAAGCCGTGCACGTGCACCGCCGCTGCGGCTTCCGGCCCTGCGGATGTGTCGATGCGATCGTAGAGCCGAACGCCGCCGACCTCGACGAACCTGCCGACGAGCGGACGGAGCGGGACGCGCGGCATGCTCAGGCCACGTCGAGGTGGCTGGAGAGGTCGTGGAGCGCGAGTCGGAACTCGGCGTAGCTGGCATCGAGCGGACGCTCCGAGGTGCCGGTGCCACCCGCCGTCGCCGTGCCGCAGCGAGTTCGTTCGACGCTTCGCCGGAGCACCCACGACTTGGTGGCGACGACGCGGCACACACGCCGGTCGACCGACGTCGGGGCCGCCGTCGTGAGCGCAGCGAGATCGGCGATGAACGCGTCGATGCGGTCGAGCTGACCGGCGTCGATCGACGGCGACGGATCCGCCCTGCGCGACACGTCGAGCTCGTCCGCGATCATCCAACCACGATCGACCAGTGCGACCGCCCGCTTCGGCCACGACTCACCGCTCGGGCCAGCTCCGGCGTGCCCCGAGTCGGGGCGCACCGCGAGCCAGACCGCAGCGGCGACCGCCAGCACCGCGACCAGCAGCAGGGCAGCGATCAACCCGCCCACGGGGCACTCCGACACGACACGTCACGAGTGTGTGCCCCCGCTGCGCGTCGCGACCTCACCCGGGCCGGGGGAGTGCGCCTCGCACCTCACACAGGTTGGGCGAAGAAGACCCGGTCGGCCACCCGGTTCGATGATCGGGTGTGTGCCCTCGCTGCGAGTCGCTCGTGATCGGGCCCCTCACGGCGTCGCCGCCGAGCGCCGGCGACGGGAGTCAGGACGACCGCGGCGACCTCGTGTCCGAGATCGGTGACGAGATCCGCATCACCTTCGATCGTTGGTCGCTCGGGCAGCTCGGCGTCGCCGACCTGTTGGCAGCAGTCATCGTCGTGGCCGCCGGGCTGGTGGTCGGTTGGATCGTCCGCCGTGCCGTCCGCCGGAGCGCAAGTCGCCTCGTCGGCGGTGCCGCCACTGCCGTGGACACCTTCGGACGTCTTCTCGCCATCGGAGCGAACCTCGTCGCCGCCGCGATCGCGCTCGAGATCCTCGGGTTCGGTCTCGGACCGATCCTCGTGCTCGTGCTGATCGCGATCATGGCCATCCTGTTGCTCCGACCCATGCTCACCAACCTCAGCAGCGGCCTGTTGCTCGAGCTCCGCCGGGTGCTGGAGCCCGGTGACCTGGTGGAGGTCGCCGACGGTGAGTTCGGCACGGTCGTCGAGATCACGACGCGGACGACGGCCCTCGAGACACCCGATGGCCTGCGGGTGCACGTGCCGAACTCGGAGGTTCTCGACCATGCGATCGTCAACTACACCACGCTCGGCATGCGCCGCACGACGATCGAGGTGATGGTGGACGCGAACGACGCCGACCGCGCGATCGGGGCGGTGCTCGATGCGATCGTCGGGACGAACGGCGTCGCGGACGAGCCGTCGCCGACCGTCTGGGCCGCACGGGTCGTGGGCCCGTTCGTCGGTCTCAGGGTGCTGATCTGGCACGCACCGGAACAGACCGCGCAGTGGGCGGCCGTCGACGCGACCATCCGAGCCGCGCTGTCCGCGCTCCAGCGGGTCGGGATCACGACGACCGGACCGACGGTGCTCGATGTCTCACGAGGCGCAGGCGGCTGACCGATGTGGGAGCCGGTCGTCGTGATGCTGGCCGGGTTCGTCATGGGTGGATGGGCGATCCCGCTGGGCCTGCTGCTCGGGCTCAGCCCGTTCGCGACCTTCCTGAGCGCTGCGACGGGCGGGTTGGTCGGATGTTGGGCATTCCTCCTGGCCGGCGATCGCATCACGACGCTGTTGTCCCGCCGGCGCGGCGTTGCCGCCGGCGGGCACGGCGATGTCGCCGCGACGGACGAACGACGCGAGCTCAGCCGGATCCGCCGGTTCGTCGACCGCTACGGAGCGAGGGGACTCGGCATCGTCGGGCCGATCTTCCCGGGGGTGACGGCCTCGATCGTCGGCGGATTGGCGTTGGGCCTGGAGCGACGATCGTTCGGGACGTGGCTGTCGATCGGCATCGTCGTGATGTACGGGTCGTACGCACTCGTCGCAGCGGGGATCGTCGCGCTGCTCTGACGCGGCGATCAACGATCCGGGAACTCCTGCCCCGGTTCGGCGACCGCCGTTCCGACCAGCCCGGCCTGGTGCGCGACGTAGGCCGCCTCGGTCCGGTTCTCGGCGCCGAGCTTGGCGAGGATGTTGCTCACGTTGATGCGGATCGTGCCGGTGGCCAGCCCGAGCCGGCTCGCGATCTGCTTGTTGGACAGGCCGTGCACGATCAGATCGAGCACCTCGCGCTCGCGTGGCGTGAGGTCGTCGCCGACCGAGCGCTGCGTGGTGGTCAGGAGCGGCAGTGCACTCGGTGTGATCACCATGCCACCCGAGACGATCGCCCGGATCGCTGCGGACAGCTCGTCGCCACCCGCACTCTTGAGCAGATAGCCGACCGCGCCCGCCTCGACCACCTGCGTGACCAGTCGCGTCTCGAGGAACGCGGTCAGCGCGAGCACACGCGCCTCGGGCAACTCAGCCCGGATCCGCCGCGTCGCCTCGACGCCGTCGATGCCGGGCATCGAGAGATCCATCAGGATCACGTCGGGACGCAACTCGACGGCTCGTCGCACCGCTTCCTCCCCGCCGGAGGCCGTGCCGACGATGTCGAAGTCCTCGTAGCGCGCCAGAACCATCCGCAGGCCCTCCAGCACGACGGCGTGGTCGTCGACGAGCAGCAGTTGGATCGAGGCGGGCCCACTCACCCCATCACCTTCCCATGCCGACGGTGCGGTGCGGCAAGGGGAACGCGCACTTCCACCGTCGTCCCCTCGCCCGCTCGACTCGTGACCGCCAGATGCGCTCCGATCGACCGCGCCCGCTCGAAGGACGCCGCCAGCTCCTCGCCGGCAGCCGACCGGCCGAGATCGGACGCCTCGCCGTCGTCGTGAACGGTCAGGACGGCATGGTCGCCGCCCGGCTCCAGCCGCACCGTGATCAGCCCGGCGCCGCCACGGCGGCGCGCCCGGTCGACGGCTTCTCGGGCGATCCGATACGAACCCCACTTCGCCGTCGCGCTCAATCCGGGCGGCTCCTCGGCCTCCAACGCCACCGGCGTGCCTTCGGACGCACGCAGCGCATCCACGAGACCCGTGAGCAGCGACGCGAGCGTCTCGTCCTCGAACGCCTCCGGCCGCAGCTCGATCAGCTGCGCTCGGAGCTCGGCGAGCGACGACAGCACCATCTCCCTGATGCGACCGACGACGTCGACGACGTCGTCGGTCTCGTGCGATCGGTCGCCGCCGAGATGGCCGGCCGCGTCGGCGAGGTACGACACCGAGTACAGCCGTTGGGTCACCGAGTCGTGGAGCTCCATCGCGATGCGGCGGCGCTCGGACTCGACCGCATCGTCGGCGAGCCGCCGGGTGAGGGCGAGCCGGTGGAGGAGCCCGCCGATGTGCTCGCCCACGAGTTCGACCAGCTCGGCCGCCTCCCGACGCTGCCCGCCGGTCGGCCCGACCGCCACCACCAGGTCGCCGACGCGCTGGCCGGCGACCTGAATCGGCTCCGAGGTGGTCGTGCACTCCGCCACGGCGGAGACGTCGGTCGAACGATGCCACCCAGCCGACCGAACACCGGTCTCGGCGGCCAGCGACGCATCGACACGCAGCTCGACGCAGTCGGCCTCGACGGCCGTGCCGAGCTCCCCGAGCAGCTGTGACAACATCGCGTCCAGGTCGCCGGTCGAGACGTCGACGACGGCATTCGTTCGATCGAACGCCGTCGTGAGCGCCCGAAGGTCGACGACCGCGCGCCGTTGCCGCTCGAGCTGGGCTTCGAGACCTCGATTCGCTTCCATCAGCCGAGCCGTGCGATCGCCGATCATCGACTCCAGCCTGACCGTCTGGTCGCGGAGCCGACCCTCACGACCGACCCGCTCCATCGCCAGCATCACCGAGGCAGCGACCGTCGCAGCGACCGTCGCGAACGGCCAGAGATACGGCGTGTCGACGCGACCCAGGTCGACGAGGAGGTCGTGCAGGGCAGCCGCGACGACGCCCGATCCGCCGATCACGATCCACGTCGGGCCGCTCGCACGATCGACCCTCGTTCGCCGCCCGACGGCGTGAGCGACCATCGCCGCGCCGACCAGCAACCACGCCGTGGCGAGCAGCCGCCACGCCGACGCGCCGCCGGCCTGCACGACGAACGACTCACCGAACAGTGCGACGGTGCGAAGTGGTCGGAGGGCAGCGACCGACGACCCGTCCGAGACCGCGAGCACGACGAGAACGCTGAGCGCAGCGACTGCCACATATGCGATCGGTGATCGCGCGGGCGCCCCCGACGCCCAGGTGCAGCCGATCACGATCCCCAAGCAGCCGTTCGCGATCAGGAACACCACCCAGACGACGAACACCGACGAGTAGCCGTCGACGTCGACGCTACGGTGCAGCGCGAGCGTCACGAGCGCCTGGAGCGCCGACAGTGCAGCCCACACCCCGGAGAGCACCGCGACCTGATCGCGACGCCGCCGGTGCAACCCGTCGAGGAGCAGCACGACGCCGAATCCGGCGTTGATCCCGGCCGCCACGGCGTAGGCGACCGTGCCCCATCTGTCGTCCACGGTCTGGGTCCCTCCGATCGCTGCGCGACGTCGTGTCGAGCGAGCGACGCCCCGATCATCGCAGCCTCACCGGCGCAGCCTCACTGACATCTGTCAGTCGGTTCGCCGCCGAACGTAACTGACACGCGTCCACTCGAACTGCTGCGCCGTGACACTGGTCGGACTCCGAAGGGTCGTGCACGGTGGTGGCGTGACCGTGCAAGAACTCGACCAGCTCTCCATCCAGCTCGTGGAACGTCAGCTCGCGCTGGTCGACGTCGCGCTCCGTCAGGGCGACCTCGAGTCGGCTCGCCGGCGCGTCCGCATCACGCGCCGGCTGGTCGCGGGACCTCAGGCCGGGGTCCAACCGCCCGAACGCCACTCCCACGGTCTCGCCCTGACCGGACAGGAGATCGCGACCCTCCGGCTGCTCCCCGACGGTTCCATGAGCCAGAAGGACATCGCGCTCGAGCTCGGGGTCACCCGCAACACGCTCAAGACGCACCTCAAGTCGCTCTACCTGAAGATGGGTGTGCACTGCCGCGCCGAGGCGATCCATCGCGCACGGCAGCTCGACCTGCTGCCCGAGCACTTCTCGATCATGGAGCGCCCCACGTCGCTGCCGGCACCCGGCGTCGATCGAGCCTGCGCATGAACGCGCCGGAACGCCGAGAATCGGCGGTCCAAGGATGGATGACCGCGAACTTCGCCGTCGGCGCCGGCTTCTCGGCCTTCATGGCGCTGCTGATCCCGCCCTACGTCACCGAGGTCACGAGTGATGCCGCCGCCGCAGGTGTCGTCATGGCGGTCATCAGCCTGGCCGCGATCCTCGGGCCGGTGCTCGGAACGTTCGCGGACCGCCACGGCGCCCACCGGGCGGTGATGACGCTCGGCGTACTCGGCATGGGCGTCGGCTTCGCCGCGTTCGCGTTGGCGTCGGAGTCGGCCACCTTCTACGCCGTCGACTCGATCGTGCTCGGCGTGTCGGTGGCCGCGGTCTCGGCGGTCGGACCGGTCTTCATCGTCGGCGCAGGCCTCGGACGCGAGCTCGAAGCGCGCCGGATGACGTGGTACTCGCTCGCGATGCCCGCCGGTCAGGTGGCAGGCGGTGCGCTGATCGGCATCGCGGCGAACGCCGGGTGGTCGTATCCAGCGCGCTTCTGGATCGCTGCAGCGTTCTGCGGCGTGTCCGGCGTCGTCACCTGGCTGACGAGTGCGGGCGTCGAGCGGCGCCTCCACCTCGAGATGTACGGACCGACGGGTCGGCCGGCCGCATCGGACGGCGACCCCGACGGCGAACGTCACGCCGACGACGCCGTCGCCGGGGACGGCGACCCCGAGGGCAAGCAGAAGGTCTCGATCAAGAGCGTGTTGTGGTCGACCTTCGGCGTGTTCCTGCTCGTCTCGACGCTGACATCGGTCGCCAACAACGGCATCAACAGCCAGATCTCGAACATCATGCCCAACGTCTACGGGCTGAGCGAGAGCGAGACCTCTTCGATGATCTCGCTCGCCGGACTCCTCAACATCGCGCTGTTCATCGTCGCCGGCCGGATGATGGCCAAGCGAGGGAACGTACCGATCTACTCGATCGGCGTCATCATGCGGCTCGTCGGTGCACTCGGCATGGCGTTGGTCGGTGCGATGACCGACAGCCCCGCACTGCTCGGGATCGCCTTCATGCAGATCCTGTACCAGGGCAGCCCGTTCGCCCGGCTCGCCCAGCCCGGGACAGCGGTGCGGTTCGCGGCGTTCCCGGCCGGGATTGCCAACGGGTGGCTGATCGCCGGTTCGGCACTCGGCGGCTTCATCGGATCGCTCATCGGCGGCGCCGTCGCAGACGCATACGGTTTCAACGCCGTCAACTGGATGGGCGCGATCGGCGCCACGCTGTCGGTCGTCGTGCTCGTCATCGGCATCTGGCCGAAGTCGAAGGAGACGGATGGCGGATCGGGCAGCGGTCCTGCCGACCAGCCGTCATCCCAACCGAGCGTCGCCTGACGTCCCGCAAGGACCCGCGCGCCACGACGACCCGAGCGACCCGCCCGCCTCGACGGCACCCGTGATCGGCCGGTCATCGACCACACTGTCGGCATGTCGTCCGGACGCCGGGTCACGCTGGTGGTGGTCGGAGGCCGCCACAACGGCCTCGCGACGAGCAAGCGTCTGTCCGATCGCGGCATCGACCACGTCGTCCCGGAGCGGGGCGAGATCGCCTACTCGTGGCGGACCGAGCGATGGGACTCGTTCGCGTTGCTCACGCCCAACCGGCAGACCCGACTTCCCGGGCAGCCGTACGACGGTGACCGGCCAGACGGCTTCATGACCGGTCGGGAGGTCGTCGACTTCATGTCGAGATACGCCGGTTGGGTCGACGCACCGGTCGTCACCGGGACCAGCTCGAGCGCTGGAGCGATCAGATAGCACTTGTGCTACAGTCTGTTCATGGAACGTGTCGGTTTGCGTGAACTCCGCCAGGAAGCGTCAGAGCTGGTTCGACGCGTCGAGTGCGGCGAACAGATCGACATCACGGTTGCCGGGCGGCTCGCTGCTCGATTGGTCCCGGTGGCCCCGAAGCGGTGGCAGACCTGGGACGCAGTTGCCGACCTGTTCGACGGGGCAACCGACCCGAGCTGGCAGCGAGATCAAGATCTCATCGATCAGTCGGTCACCAACCCATGGGACGAAGCGTGAGGGCGCTGCTCGACACCAGCGTCCTCATCGCAACCGACGTTCCCACCCTCGACGGCGAACTCGCCATCAGCGCCGCATCACTCGCCGAACTGCACTTCGGGGTCATGGTCACCGCTGACGACGCCGTCCGAGCAGAACGACTGCGGCGGTTGACGATGCTGCAACGCAGCTTCGACGCGCTGCCCGTCGACGACGACGTTGCCGCGAGCTACGGCCGTGTTGCTGCTGCGGCGATCCACGCTGGGAGACAACCCCGGTCGCGCGCGTTCGATCTGTTGATTGCTGCAACTGCGCATGCTCACGATGCTCGCCTGTACACACGCAACGCTGCCGACCTCGTCGGACTCGATGATCTGGTGGAGGTCGTCACCGTCTAGCGGAACGGCCCGCAGGCGCGTTGGGTCTC
Source organism: uncultured Ilumatobacter sp. (assembly GCA_965601765.1). GTDB lineage: Bacteria > Actinomycetota > Acidimicrobiia > Acidimicrobiales > Ilumatobacteraceae > Ilumatobacter. The sequence goes on from CBFCWS010000006.1 coordinate 17,104, forward strand.
GCTGAGCGCCGGCCCCGACTTCGCAGCCCAGCGATGCCGCAACCCGCTCGGGAACGACACACCGTCCGAGCGACCTCGGCAGCGCGGTGGAGCGTCGAGTTGTCGTCGTGTGGGCATCTGATCGGTCCTTCGAGTCGTCGGCGACAGCGACCCCTCGATGTGCTCGATCCACGAGCGTGGAGGTGCCGGAGGTCGTGGAGCCTCACGCCGTCGGTGATCCGTCTCCGGTCGACGACATCGAACGTCCTGATGATGAGCCCGTATGCGGCGGCAGCAGCAACCGGGCTGTAGAGCGTTACGAGGGTCGGGAAGAACCCGACGACGAGCTACCACTTCATTTTTCATGACGACATGCCGTGCGTCACGTGGCGACCGCTGCCCGATCGGATCGAGGAGATCCTCGCCACCGAGATCCGGCCGTCGCGCTGGTCGCCGATGCTGCCGCCGGCACGCCGACTGGCCCGATCGCGCCGCAACATGCATCCTGAAAGTGCTGCAAGATGTAGCCTTCGCCGGCGCTGTGCGTCGAGCACGGCGACGGTCGCGTCGTCGAGTGCGATTCGACGTGACGCGTGCGTCTTGGTGTCCTTCACCACGGTGCCGCCGTCGACCGAGGTGGTCGAGCGTGTGATCGACAGTGTGCGGGTGCTGCGATCGAGGTCGGACCAGCGAACACCCCTCGCCGCGACGTGCGCCGGTCGCGGTCAGCACGCGCAGCAGTGCGCCGTACTCGGGGTCGTCCTCGTCGGCGAGTTCGAGCATGCGTTTCACGTCGACGATCGCCGGCGGGTTGATCTCGCGCTGGCGGAGCTTCGGCGGCGATGCTGCGGCCGCCGGATTCGTCGGCACGATGCCCCACTTCACCGCTTGCCCGAACGCGCCCCGGAGCACGGCGTCCACGTGCCGGATGGTGGCAGGGGAGAGGCCGCGTTCCTTCGACAGCATCGCGTAGTAGTCGTCGAGCCGCTTCGTCGTCACCCGCCCGAGACGCAGCGATCCGATGTCGGGCTTGATCAATCGTTCGGTGAGGCGGCGGTACTCGCGCACGGTCGTCGGCGACAACGAACCCTCGATGTGGTCGAGCCACGAGTCGAGGAGTTGGCCGAGCGTCTTGGCCGTCGAGGTGATCTTGCTACCAGGGGTTTCTCGGAGCCCAGAATCGGAACCGAACCGACGACCTACGCATCACGAGGGAGACCTCGGCGTTCCGCTGGATCCCTCAGATGGCCGTCTACCTGGTGTTTCGTGAGTTCGTCGTTCCGCCCAGTCCCGCCGTTTCCGCCTCAACCAAGCAGATTTCTTGGTTGGATTCTTGGTTGATGGTCGCCGCCGACCCGGGCGGGCAGCGACTCGACTGGCCCGCGATGATCGGGCACCTCGCCATTCGCGTCATGAAGCTCGTAGGGCTGTCAAGGGCCTCGTCCGAGAGGTTCGTCGACCTGGTGTGACGCGGCCTCTCGGGTGTTCCGGGACGCGTCGAAGTAGCGGCGGCTGGCAGTTGGGGCGGGGGGATTTTTGGGGCACGACAGGGAAGAGACACACGGTGTTGCCGGGTCACGTTCTCAGGAAGCCACGCAGAGGGTCCCGGATCGCCGGGCTGGACGGACTATCGGAGGCCGAGTTCGTTCTCGCGGTCGAGTTCGTTCATGATGGGTGCTCGTCGACGAAAGGGGACGAAATGGCACCGACGAGTCACGCACCCGACTCCGACGGCAGCGCCCAGCGGTCGGCGAGCGATGCAGCCGACACCGTCTATCTGAACGGGCGGATCTACACCGTCGACGACGACCAACCGTGGGCGGAAGCCCTGGCGGTCAAGGATGGGAGGTTGCTGGCCGTCGGCCGCGTCGCCGACGTCGACGCCTTGTCGGCCGACTCCACCGAGGTCGTCGACCTCGACGGAGCCTTCGTGATGCCGGGCATCGTCGACATGCACGCCCACCCGTTCACGGGTGTCGACCTGGGGACCGGGAGCGTGAACCTCACCGAGCCGGGCGACCTGGACGCCGTGCTGACGCACGTCGGCGCGTATGCCGCAGCGCACCCGGACCGGGATGTGATCGTCGGCGGCAACTGGCTCATCGGGGGCGCCCTCGAACCCAACGACAGCCCGGACAAGAGGTTGCTCGACGCAGTGGTGGCCGATCGACCCGTCTTTCTCCTGAGCCAGAGCGGGCACTCTGCGTGGGTCAACTCCGCCGCGCTCGAGCTCGCCGGAATCGACTCCGACTTCGTCAACACCGACGCGTACATCTTCGATCGCTATCCGGGGAGTGACGAACCGTCGGGCACGGTCCGTGAGAGCGCGATGGTGCTCATCATGAACCGGCTGCACTACTTGGCACCCGAGGAATTCAAGGACCTGTTCGCGAGGGAGATCGCGCGGTACTCCAAGTACGGGGTCACCGCGATCCAGCCCGCCGAGGGTTACCCCAGCGCCTACCGTGGCGCTGCGTTGCTGGAGTCCGAGGGCCGACTCGACGTGCGGCTCTTCCCGGCTGCCGACTGGCTCACATCCCAACTCCGCGTCCTCGACGACGAAGCGACGACGGCATTCATCGACGATTGGGCGTCATACCAGACCGAACAGATCCGGACGCACTACGTCAAGATCTTCGCCGACGGTGCCGCCGACTCCCACACATTGTTGATGAAGGAGCCATACGCCGACGATCCCGACAATGTCGGGGCTATGTATCTGCCGGTCGAGGAATACCGAACGGCGATCCTCGACTTCTTCTCGCGTGGGATCACCGTCCACGTCCACGCAATGGGCGACGGGACGATCGCGCAGATTGTCGACATCTTCGAAGAGGCGGAACGGACCCATCCCGACTCCACGGCGCTCCTGCACCTCGGACACGCCGTTTCTCTCGACGCGGCCGAGATCGAGCGCCTCGCCGAACTGGAACGCGTCACGGTGAACTTCTCACCGATGCTGGCGGTGCCGCACCCGCAGCTCGACCTGTTCCTGAAGACTCCCCTCGGGGAGGAGCGGCACCAGCAGATCTTTCCCGCCCGCTCCACGATGGGGGCCGGCCTACGGGTCGGGTTCGGCAGCGACTTCCCGTCGAGCCTCGTTCCGGACCCGGACCAGTTCTGGTATCTCGAGGGGTGGGTGACTCGGGCACTGCCGGGCGAACCCGACCTCGGGACGGTCAACGCCGACGAGGCGATCTCGATCGAGCAGGCCGTTCGGGGCTTCACACTCGGTGGCGCCGAGGCGCTGGGGGGTGGGTACTCCGAGGAGTTCGGATCCATCGAAGTCGGCAAGTCTGCCGACTTCATCGTGCTCGACAGGAATCTGATCGACATCCCGTCGTCGGAGATCCACCAGACCCGCGTGATGCAGACGGTCTTCCGTGGCAGGACGGTCTTCGATCGAACCGCCGCTCAGGCTGCGCTCGATGTGGCGAGGATCGAGATCACCAACACCGAACTGCAGAATGCCGTCGACGCCGCCGACCTCGACCTGTTGGTGAAGCGCGAGTTGCCGGGCGGGAGGTGCTGCGTGGTGCACGACCACTCCGTTCCCGCCGGAGCGAAGTCGGCTCCGCCCGAGGTGAACGAGGCCTTCGCCGGTCTTGCAGCGCAGGGCCACCGCTATGCGCGGCCGGCGCAGACCGTCTTCTGGCGGAACACCGACTCCAGCCATTGGATCCAGTTCACCGTCAAGGACGACGCCACGGTGCTGTGGGCCTACGACCCCGACGCGAGCGAAGTCGTCGAGATCCTTCGGGTGCGCGATTGACCGTCGGTGTGCCGCCAGGCGGGCAGGTGCCGACGACAGCGTGGCCTCAGAGCTGCCCGGGCGTCTCGGGACAGGTTGAGCGGATGGTCAACCGGGCGGCGTCGACGGCCGACGAGTGGATCGACATCGGCTACGAACTCTTCGGTGATGGTGGTCCCGCGGCGGTCCGGATCGACGAGATCGCCCGGCGGCTCGGCCTGTCGCGTTCCGGCTTCTACCACCGCTTCGAGAACCGGAGAGCACTGCTGGCGGCGATCAACGAGCGGTGGTTGGGCGACGGGATGAATGCCTACGTGCGGGCGGGCGAGCTCGAGAGGCCGTCGTCGCCCGTGAGCGCCCACAGCACCGACACCGACTTCGGCGCCGAGAGTGTCGCGTCATGGCCGGACACCGCCCGCGTCACGTTCCCGTGCCGATCGACCCGATCCAACAACTCACGCCCGAGGACCTGCCCGGTGAGCGGGTGCCGCCCAGATAGCAGCGACTCGAGCGCCTCGGTCGACACCTCACCGCTGAGACCGAACGCCGCCGACTGACGGCCTGTCCACCGCCCCGGCAACTCGCCATCGGGCTCGGTCAGGTAGCCGGTGTAGTAGCGAGCCGACGCCCCCGCCGACGCCGCATGGATCGTCGTCACCCGGATCATGAACGTTCCCGACCGCCTGCGGGCACCTGTCTGTCGAAGTCACGGGCAACTGGATGGGAAGTGATCATTGATGCTCCCGGGAGTTGGGTCAGTCCTCGAAGAGTTGAGGAGTCGCTGGGCGGCGAGTGGTGCGGCGAGGGTGCCGAGTGGTCGGGCGAGGGGACGGCGTCGGCGCTTCGGCTGGGTCGGTGGCGTCGGGCTCGTGGTCGACGATCGGGTGGTCGGCGATTGGCCACGTGATCGGCGCGCCGATGTAGTGCTCGAGCCCGACGCGGGGAACGCGCAGACTTCGGCCGACCTTCAGCCCGGGGATCTCGTCGGCGTCGCCGGTGGCCTGGTAGCGGTGGATCGACTCGTAGACGAACGTCAACCCGCAGCGCAGTACCGCAGCCGTCTCAGCGACGGTCAGCAGGTCTGGCGGCGCGCTCTGCGCCGTCGATGCGTCGAATGGTCGTCGTCTCGGCATTGCACCCTCTGATGGGTCACCCCACCCGTGAATCCGTCACACCTCGACGAGCCGAGAGGCCCCGACACGTTGGCGCGATCGTCCGATCGCTTGCCAACGAGCCCGGCAACGACGCTGTCGTTACCACTGCACCGTGACGCAGCTCAGGAGTGCGGCATGCTGGCGCACATGCGGCGCACGACCGTCACGCTCCCCGACCACCTCGATGCGCGGCTGCGTCAGGAGGCTGCTCGCCGCGGCGTCACCCTGTCCGAGCTCACCCGACTGGCGATCGAGACGTTCCTCGATGCGTCGACGGCGACGCGGCGTCTACATGCAGCGAGTGCCGGCGCAAGCGGACGGTCGGACATCTCCGAGCAGGTCGAAGAGATCCTCGCAAGCGAGGTGCGGCCGTCGCGCTGATTGTCGACGCAGTTCCGCCTTGCGTCTACATCGACCGCGACGACCGACACGACGACGCTCGCCTCGATCCGCTCGAACCCATTCTGGCCGGTCGCCTGGTCGGGCTGTGCCGCAGGAAGTGCGGCTCTTGGCGCGTTGCTGCATCGGTTGGTGCGGGGCTCAACCGGAACGCCGATGCTGGCGTCGGGGTCAGACTCGTTCGGCGGCTTCGAGCAGTGCCTTGGCAGCTCGACCGGCTCGCTTGTGCTCTGAACCGCTCACCGGGACTGACGTGTATCCGGCCTTCGTCTTCATGCCCAACAACGCTCGCAAGTGCTTCGCCTCGTCGGGGCCGGCCTGTTCGAGCAGCTCGATAGCGGACCCGTGATCCTCACCTCGCGAGTGCTTGCCGAGCCGTGCACAGCAGATGACGTCAGCTGCTGCGATGCCCGCGTGGACGCACATCGTGACATAGGCATCGGCGATGTCGGCGGCGTCGTCTGCGAGTGTCTCGATCGTGTTCGCAGCATCCATGAACTGGTGTGCTTTCGTCAGGCGGCCGGCGCGTGTCGCGGCATCGCAGTCTCTGGTTGTGTCGGTGCCTTTCGCCATCAGGAAGTCCTGCGTCGGTTTCTGGTGAGGAGGGAACGATCGCCGCTGATCACGATTCCGTCGCGTCGGATGTCGTCGACGACGGGGTCGGTGGGGTGGTCGAGGTCGCTGACGCTGTATTCCAGGATGCGTGCGTCGTTACCAGTCCACCGGGACACGGCACGCTCGAGTTCACCGACCTGAGCCTGCCATGCGTCATGGTCGAGGTCTTGGTCGTTGCCGACGACGAACAGGTCGATGTCGCTGTCGGCTCGCATCGTTCCTGTCGCAGCTGAACCGAACAGCATCGCGAGTCGCGGCGGTGGTGACCAGGCCTCGACGTGCTCTCGGATCCAGTCGAACAGCACGTTTCGCAGGTTGGCGAGCTCGATGATCGACTGTGCAGCAAGATGATCACGGTTCAACCGGTAGTTGACTGCGTTGCCGACCCGCGCGGCGTCGACGATGCCTTGCTCGACGAGCCGATTCAACGTCTTGCGTACACCAGCGACGGAGTGCCGGTGAAGAATTTCCTGGACCTGCGGAGGCGTGAACGACGCATCGGCACGGGCCAGCACTGTGAGCACATCTCCGTCAACGGTCGGCGTGACGACCGCCAGGGGTCTCTCCAAGAGCATGGAAACAATAGTACATGCATGCGCACTATGGTCAATATTCGCAGTTAGGGCGGCGACGCCGACACTGCCGGGTTCATCGGCACGATGCCCCACTTGACGGCCTGACCGAACGCGCCCCGGAACACGGCGTGCACATGCCGGATCGTGGCAGGGGAGAGGCCCCGCTCGTTCGAGAGCATGGCGTAGAAGTCGTCGAGACGCTTGGTCGTGATCCGTCCGAGTCGGAGCCGGCCGAGGTCGGGCTTGATCAGTCGCTCGGTGAGACGCCGGTACTCGCGCACGGTCGTCGGCGGCAACGAACCCTCGATGTGGTCGATCCACGAGTCGAGGAGTTGGCCGAGCGTCTTGGCCGTCGAGGTGATCTTGTTACCAGGGGTTTCTCGGAGCCCAGAATCGGAATCGAACCGACGACCTACGCATTACGAGTGCGTTGCTCTACCGACTGAGCTATCTGGGCGGGACCGGTCGAGAAGGTGGGAGAAGACCTCCCAGGACTCGGTGACCGGACTGCGGGACGGAAGCGTATCGGCTCGAATGGCCGAGTGCAGACGCCGATTCGGGCTCGACTTCGACGATTTCTGAGCTCGAGCGAGGGTCGGGGCGCGTCGATCCACTGCTTGGTCGAGGTGGAGAGTGGTGAGGCTCAGGCAGCGACGGGTTGTCGTCGCCGCCGGTGGAGGTGGAGTGCGAGCCCGTTGATGCGTGGGCGTACGTCAGCGGGTTCAAGCCCTGGCGGTGGCGGCCGATGCTGTGGGCTCGGCCGAGCCAGAAGGTGTCGTCGAGGTGACGGTTGATGCTCTCGGCATCGTTGGGGCGGGCGTCGAGCCGATCGAAGTCGGGATCATCCGGCGGGATCGGGCGGACATTCTCGGTTCGGTTGAACTCGCGGTTCGCGTCGTCGTTGTTGCCGTGCAGCCGGACGGTGATCGTTCCGATCTCACCCGTGTGTTTGTCGACGATTCGGCTGCCGTATGGCGGAGTTGTCCAGATCGCCTCCGTCACGGGCCGGGGCGTCGCGGAGATCGGCCGTACCACCGGTGCCGCGCTCGTGAGCTGAACGCTTGACTTCCGCCCGTCGGAGGGCTCATACTCCGAACAGTGTTCGTTATATCGATGTATGTTCGGAAAACCGAACAATGACAGGAAATGTGGTATGAGGGAGCGATCTGATGCGATCGAGGAGCCGATCCGGCTCAACCGGCGGGCGGCACGCCGCGCAGAGACCAAGGCGGAGATCATCGGTGCCGCGTGGGACCTCGTGCGCGAACACGGGCTCGCCGGCCTCGCCATGCGCGACCTGGGCGCACGGGTCGGGATGAGGGCCCAGTCGATCTACTCGTATTACGACTCGAAGCGCGAGATCTACGATGCGATGTTCCACGAGGGCTGCCTGGCCTTCACCGTCCGCATCGAGGAGGCTGCCGCCGACAGCCACGCCGCCGACCCGGTCGAGCGGGCCAGGGCGATGGCGCACCTCTTCTTCGAGTTCTGCACGACCGACCCCGTGCGCTATCAGCTGCTGTTCCAGCGGACCATCCCCGACTTCGTGCCGTCGGAGGAGAGCTTTGCCGTGGCGCTCGGGGCGTACGAGATGATCGTCGACCAGCTCGGCGAGCTCGGCATCACCGACCCGGACGCGATCGATCTCTGGACCGCGATGCTCACCGGGCTCACCGACCAGCAGATCTCCAACGACCCCGGCGGCGACCGGTGGGAACGATTGATCGACCGCGCCGTCGACGCGACCCTGCGCGGCATCGCACCGCACCTCTTCTCGACAAGACAAGGACACGACTCATGACACCGACATCCACCATCGAAGTCTCCGGCACCGCGCCACTCGATCATCGCACCGCGTCGGAGCTCCAGGCGACCGAACTCGACCGGACGCTCGACCTGCTCCGGTCGCTCGACCAGGACGACTGGACCGCCCGCACGGCCTGCCCCGACTGGGACGTCCGCGAGATGTACCTCCACGTGCTCGGCGCGTGCGAGGCCAGCGCGTCGATGAAGGAGAACGTGCACCAGATGCGGGTCGCCCGCAAGCACCGCAAGCAGCACGGCGGACCGCTCGAGGCTGCCCTGTCCAACGTGCAGGTCCGTGAACGACGCGAGATCACACCCGCCGAGCTCGTCGCACGGCTCGGCGAGATCGCACCGGTCACCGTCCGCAAGCGGGCCGCGACGCCGGCGCTGATGCGGAAGACGAAGCTCGCGATCGATGGGCCCGTCGTGGAGAAGTGGACGCTCGGCTACCTGATCGACACGATCTACCTCCGCGACACGTGGATGCACCGCGTCGACGCGGCCGACGCCACTGGCCGCGAGCTCGTGCTCACCGCCGACCACGACGGGCGGATCGTCGCCGACGTCGTCGCCGAATGGGCTCGCCGCCACGGCCGGCCGTTCGACCTCACCCTCACCGGCCCAGCCGGCGGGCACTACGGCGCCGGCGGACCCGTCGACACCGAGACCATCGAGCTCGACGCGGTCGACTTCTGCCGGATCCTCGCCGGGCGCCGCGAGGGCGCCGGCCTGACGACCACGATCGTCCCCTTCTGACGCCTGCCGTGTTGCGGGAGTGGTCAGACCACCGGTGTGACGCCGACGTGGTCGACTTCCCGCCTGGCCGGTCCGATCCAACCGACCCCGAGGGGTCACGACACAAAGGACATCACCATGCACACCACCACCGACGAGATCGCCGACGGCATCCACCGGATCTCCACCTTCGTACCCGACATCGGCATGACCTTCAACCAGGTTCTCGTCGACGCCGACGAGCCGCTCCTGTTCCACACGGGCATGCGCACCCTGTTCCCGCTCACCTCCGAGGCGGTGGCACGTATCGTCCCCCTCGACCGACTCCGCTGGATCAGCTTCGGGCACGTCGAGGCCGACGAGTGCGGGGCGCTGAACCGGTGGCTCGCCGCCGCTCCGAACGCACAGGTGGCGTTCGGTCAGCTCGGGTGCATGGTCTCGGTCGACGACCTCGCCGATCGAGCGCCTCACGGCCTCGCCGACGGCGAGGGGCTCGACCTTGGGGGGAAACGACTCCGGTACATCGCCACCCCGCACGTGCCACACGGATG
>CBFCWS010000007.1:0-25540 GCA_965601765.1 uncultured Ilumatobacter sp.
CGGCTGCCGGCTCCTCGGCTGCCGGCTCCTCGGCGGGCTCCTCGGCGGGCTCCTCGGCCGGCTCCTCGGCGGGCTCCTCGGCAGGCTCCTCGGCAGGCTCCTCGGCTGCCGGCTCCTCGGCGGGCTCCTCGGCTGCCGGCTCCTCGGCGGGCTCCTCGGCCGGCTCCTCGGCTGCCGGCTCGGAATCGTCGTCGCCGCAGGCGGCGACGACGAGAGATGCCGCGACGACGAGTGCTGCCGTCGAACGGGTTCGCTTGAACATGAACGCTCCTTGATCAGCGCCGAACCGGCGCTCGGGTGAGATGTCCCGGATGAACTCCGGATGACGAACATCGAAAATACTCCCTTCTTTCAGGAAATTGCAAGCCGTCTTTCTGAATGTCATACTCAGGTCGTGCGCCGTCCACCGCTGAAGCAGATCGCCGAGCTCGCCGGCGTCAGCGAGCCGACGGTCAGCAGGGTGCTCAACGGCCGGACGGGCGTCGCGCCGACCACACGTGACAAGGTCGTCGCCGCGCTGCACTCGATCGGGTTCGACCGCGTCCCCGAGCCGCAGGCCGTGCGCTCGTCGGTCGTCGGCATCGTGTGTGGCGACTTCCTGAACCCGGTGTTCTCGACGTTCGTCCACCACATCTCGAACGACCTCGCCCGCAGCGGGTACCTGACGACGGTCGCGGTGACCGATCGCAACCTCAACCCGGAGGAGCGGTGTGTCGACGAGCTCGTCCGCAACAACGTCGACGGGATCGTCTTCATCGGCGGCCGCCACGCCGAGCTCGGCGCCGACAGGCGCCACTACGAACGGCTCGTCGACGCCGCGATTCCGATCGTGTTCGTCAACGGCTCACCGACCGAGCTCGACGTCCCGCACGTGTGGTGCGACGAACAGGTCGGCGCGCGCAAGGCGGTCGAGCACCTGATCCGTCTCGGTCACAGCCGCATCGGCTGCCTGCTCGGCCCGCGCTCGTACACGCCGACCGAACGCTTCATCACCGGCTACCGGCAGGTGCTCGCAGAGCACGACCTCGACGAGCCGGACGGTGCGATCACCGACGCACCGTTCACCCTCGCCGGCGGGCGCGCGGCCGCCAACCGCCTGCTCGACATCGGGATCACGGCGCTGCTCGCCGGGAACGACCTGATGGCGCTCGGCGCGGTGGTGGCCGCCGAGCAGCGACCCGAAGGTCCCCAGCTGTCGGTGGTCGGGTACGACGGCACGGACTTCACGACGCTGTCCAACCCTCCGCTCACCACCCTGCGCCAACCGTTCGAGGACATGTCGAAGCTGATCGCCGAGGCCGTGCTCTCCGAGATCGACGGCCCGAAGCGGTACCGGGACCGGTTCGTGTTCGAACCGCAGCTCATCGTCCGCGAGTCGACCGGACGCGTCCCCTCCCTCCAGCGCTGAGGTCGTCCTGACACCGGCGGCAGCGTCGCCGGCCGCGTCACCAGCTGAGTCGTGCCAGGACCGCCGACAGCCGATCGTCGCCGGCGAGGTCGGCCGCCTCGGCCCGATCGAACCAGCCGATCTCCTGGCTCTCGAGCGGCGGAGGGTCGGGGTCGCGGTCGTCGCCACCGACCAGGTAGCGCAGGTCGAGGTGCGTGTGGCCGCGCCCGCCGGGGTGGACGTCGACGTGTGCCAGCCGTGGCCGGCCGTCCGCACCGACGTCGATCGGCCCGACCGCGAGACCGGTCTCCTCGCGCGCCTCGCGCACAGCCGCTTCCCACGGTGACTCGCCGGGATCGACGTGGCCGCCGGGCTGTAGCCACCGGCCCAGGCGGCGATGGCGGAGCAGGACGGTGCCGCGCCGCCCCACCACGAACGCCGAACCGGTGACGTGGACCGGGTCGGCGTGCTCGTCGAACGGGAACTCGAGGGCGTCGAACAGCTCGATGAAGCGATCGACCATCTGCGACTCGGCGGCATCGACGGCCGCGTACCCGACGACCTGCTCGCGCACGACGGCGCGCAGACCGTCGGGCCCCTGGTCGACCTCCGACGACATCGCGTGCACGGTAGCGACCCCCACGCCCGGTGCCGTGACATGCTCTCGCGATGGGGCGGGACGTGAACGGGGTGTTCAAGGGCGGTGGGGCGAAGGGCGTCGCGTACGCAGGCGCCCTCGCGGCCTGCGAGGAGGCCGGGCTGCAGTTCAAGGAGGTCGCGGGATCGTCGGCCGGCGCCATCACGGCCACGTTGGTGGCGTGCGGCTACTCGTCGACCGAGATCATCGACCGGATGCCCGCGGCGCTGCGAACGGTCGGCAACCCGGTCACCGCTGCCCTCAAGGTGTTCGTGCGCCCCAGCCTGCTCGACAGCACGCGCCTGCTCGACTGGCTGCGGCGGGCCGTGTTCGAGAAGGTGTGTGGTGCGGCCGACGAGCCGGTGCGCGACTGCACCTTCCAGGAGCTGCTCGACGCCACCGGCATCTCGCTGTACGTCGTGACCCTCGATCTCGCCACGAACCAGCCGATCGTGTTCTGTCCGAAGCTGACGCCCGAGTCGCCCGTCGCGCCGGCCGTCGTCGCATCGTCGGCGATCCCGGTCGCCTTCCCCGCGGTGCGCGTCGAGATCGACGACCGGGTGCACCGGGTCGTCGACGGCGGCACGTGGTCGAACTACCCGGTCTTCGTCTTCCTCGACGACGAGTTCCGGTACTCGGCGGGGCTCGCGCCGAGCGCTCGGCCGACGATCGGGTTCATCCTCGACGAGGCCGGGACCAGACCGGCCGCACCGTCGTCGAGTCCGAGGATCCGCGCCGACCGGCACCTCCTCAGCGACCGTGGATCGAGCGCCGAGCAGCTCAAGTTCGTCGGCGCCTTGCTGTCGTCGACGATCGTGCGCTGGGGCCTCGGCCTGATCCCCGTCCTGTTCACGCTGCTGTCGGTGTTCTGGCTGCGCCAGGAGCTCACCGGAGCGAGCGGTCTGGTCGAACGCATGCCGAGCGCGCTGCACGACCTGGCGATCGTGCTCGCCGTCGGCGTGCTGGCGGTGACCGGGCTCGCCTCGGCAGTCTTCGTGTTCGTCATGCTGCGGTTCGGCAGGAGCGTGTTCGACTCCGGCATCGTCGGGGCGAGGTCGGCGATGGGCGTCGGCCCGGGTGTCGCCTACTGGGTGGGCACGACCCCGCCCGACGACGGTGACGGCTCCGAGCGGGATCACGTCGCCGTGCGGGATCACGTCGCCGTGCGGATCCCGATCGACCGCTCCCTGACGACCCTCAAGTTCCAGGCCCCGCCGCAGGTCCAGCACGGGGCGATCGTCGCCGGGTACGAGGCGACGTGCGAGGCGCTCGCCCGCGCCTTCCCCGCGACGGTCGCGCAACGGACGCGCCGACCGGTCGCGCCCGATCCGGAGACGTGGACGCTGCGACGCACGGTGACGGCCCCGCTCGGCTGGCTGCTGGACGCGATCGCGTGGGTGATCCGACAGCTCACGAAGCGAGCCTGGCTCCGTGCGATCGCGCTCACCTACGCCCTGGTGGGTGGGGTCGTCTGGTCGCTCCTCGTGGTCGATGCGATCGCCGGCGGACAGTGGTGGAGTGCGGTCCTCGGGATGCTGCTGGTCGGCACCTCGGTGCTCGTCGGCGTCGCTCTCGTCGCCACCATGCGGATGCTGGAGGCCGACCTCGACCGACGCGAGCCGTACAAGTACCTCGGGCGCCTGCGGTCACCCCTCGCGCTCCGGGTGCTCGCCGTCGTGGCCGGGGCGATCGCCGTCGTCGTCGTGGTGTCGACGAGCACCGACGGCGGGTTGTCGTTCTACTCGGCGACGCGCGCCGAGCGCGTCGTCGGCGAGGTCGTCGACATCGCACCGGGCGACGTGACCGACGTGGTCGACGTCGTCCTGACCGGCGACCGCCAGCCGGACGACGACGCGTACGGAGCGTTCCTCGACATCGTGTTCGCCGCCGAGCTCGATCAGGGCTTCACCGACCTCGTCGGCGCCGATGTGTTCGCCGTCGGGTTCGAGTTCGACGGCGAGGTGACCCAGCTCGAGGACTTCGACGCCAGCGAGCTGACCCTCGAGCTCGAGACGACCACCGAATACGGCCTCGGTCAACCCGTCGAGATCGGCGTCGGCCCGGACGAGGGACTCGTGTTCCTCGTCGACGACCGCGACACCAGCCTGGAGTCCGACGACGAGCTGATCGGCCTCGTCGTGCTCGGCGTGTCGCTGGCGATGCTGTCGTTCAGGTCGCGACGCGCCGCGAGGTGGCTCGAGCAGCGACCGGCCGATCGCGTGGAACCCGATCAGGCGTAGGTCGCGAGCACCGACCAGACGCCACCTTCGACGGCCACGAGATGGGCGCGCCCGTCGTCGAGCTCCACCTGGAGCCGTGCGATCCGGCGTGAGCGATCCGGCGCCCACCACCGCTGCTCGATCGGCCACGGGCCGGCCCACCGGAGGATCCGCCAGCGCCGGCCACCGATCGCGAGGGTCGCCGGCATCGCCGTCAGCTCGCCTCGACCCGTGACCGTCACGTGGGCGCCGGCGGCGTCGAGGACGTCGGCGACCACTGGTTCGGGTGTGACGACCGCCGGTGACGGCGGTGGCAGCGACCCCGGCCACGGGCCGTCGCCGCGATCGAGCCGTCCCGAGGTGTCGCCGAGGTCGGCGTTGACCGCAGGGACCCATCGGTATCGCTCGGTCGGGAGCCGGCCCCCTTCCCACGCCGGCACACGCACGCCGGTGTCGCCGGCGAGCGCGACGAGACGGATGATCGCCCGGGCGGCGGCATCGTCCGCACCGGAGCGACCACCCCAGAAGCCGGTCTGCACGCCGTCGTCGGCGACGACGCGCTCGGCGATCAGCCGGACGAGCGCCACACCGCCGGTCGGACCGCTCCAGCCCTCCACCTGCCACCGCACCCGCTCGACCATCGCAGCCGACGACAGCCCCTGGTCGCGGTACCACGATCGTTCGCTCCGCTCGCCGTGCTCGGTCTCGACGACCACCACGAGCCGCTGGCACACCCGGCCGTCGGCGGCCAGCGATGCCGTCAGCTCGTCGGCCAACCGCTTGGCGACGAACACGACGGTGTCGGCCTGGAGGAGCGCCGGCTCGGCGTGGTGCTCGACCTGCGCGATCTCGTCGGGGACGGAGAGATCGGGCAGGGTGACATCGTCCCCGTCGGCGATCGCCCTGGCACGTCTGCCCTCCACCCCGAACCTCGCGAGCATGTCACCACCGTCGACGTCGGCGAGGTCGGCGAACGTCCGGAGGCCGAGGCGAACGAACACGTCGGCGGTCTCGGGCGACACCTCGCCGAGCTCACGCAGCCACTCGACCGAGAGCGGTGCGAGATACCCGGCCGAGCCGCCGGGTGCGACGACCTGCCAGCCGTCCGCTGCAGCGGCTGCACGGCGGGCGGCGATCGTCGACGCCGAACGACCGTCGGCCACACCGATCCCCACGCCGTATCCGGCCGCCGCCCCCTCGCCGACCTGTCGGTCGATCGCGGCACGGACCGTGTCGACCAGCAACGCCGCACACGCCTCGTCGCCACCGAAGTAGCGGGAAGGACCGCGTGCGGGGAGACAGAGCCACCCCGGGGTGACGACGTCGACGCGTGGTGACATCGTCGTCACCGCGTCGATCACCGGCGCGAAGGCCCGGGCGTCGCGATCGACCGCGTGGTCGACGACGAGCGCCGCCGGGCTCATCGACTGGGCGGTCCGCCGTCGATGACCGTGCCGCACGCCGGCGACCGCAGCGCTCGGGGTCCGTGCGACCACCCGGTTCCGGTCGAGGACGATCGCCGGACGTTCCGGCGCGACCCCGGCGGCGACGAGCGGCCACTCGGGGCACCACAGCGTGATCAGTCGGGTCGCCGACACGATCGTCCACCCTCGCCGGCGTCACCCGGCTCGCTCGACCAGCGCGGGTCGGCCGTCGACACGAGCCGGTTCCCGGACGACGTCGCCGACCGGTTCGACGGCGGCGACGCGGCCACGGTCGGTCGGCAACCACATCTCGTGGCGGATCGGCCGGGGCACGCGGCGACCTCCGAACCCCAGCACGACGCGACGAGCGCAGAGGTGGCCGTGGCCGACCCCGAGGCCGTCCCACGTGACCGACGTCGTGTCGACGACGACGTCACAGGGCATCGACGTCGACTCGGGAGCGACCACGAACATCACCGATCCGGCCGAGTGCAGTCGGTGCTGGACACGGCGCACATGTCGCTCGGCACCAGGTGGGGGGCAGGTGACGATCATCTCGAACCCCGCAGCCGCGGCGACGATCCGGTCGGCCCAGTCCCCTGCGGTCCCGGCGTCGACCCGGACGAGGCGGGTCAGCGGGACGCCGTGCTCGGCAGCCGCCTCGAGACCGAACATCGGCGCTTCGACCACCACACCCCAGGCCCCGGCGACCATCGGCCGGGCGATCAACGCCATCGCCACCGACATCGACGACGAACCCGTGCACCCCACCACCCAGCCGCGCCGCAGCTCGGTCAGCGCCGGGGCGAAGGCCGGCTCGACCGGGACGGCTCGTCGCTGAGCAGGGAGATCCACCCCCGCCAGTATATCGAACAGGTGTTCGTAACGGAACGGCGAGGTCGGTGGAGTAGGTGGGCGGTCGCTAGGCCGCCGAACCCGCCAGGTCGTCGAGCACCCGCACCATCTCGGTGGCGTCGTGCGCGAATGCGTCCGCACCGAGCGACCGTGCATGGGCCGTGTCCTCGACCGCCATCCCGCCGAGCACGATCGGCAGCGACAGGCCGGCCTCGCGCAGGGCGGCACATGCCTCGGCCGCCGAGTCGAGGTTGTCGGCCGACGTCACCGACACGCCGATCGCCGAGAGGTCGCCGATCGACCCGGCCGCCATCACGAACGACGCCGTCGGTGTGTCGGCCCCGAGGTCGGACACCTCCCACCCTTCGAGCCGGAGCAGATCACCCAGGATCGCCAGGACCAGTGCGTGGCGCTCCCCCGCCGGAGCACCGAGCAGGATCGTGCCCCGCGGCCGCCCGCGCCGCATGCAGCGCGATCCGAGCCGCCCGATCAGGCGGCTGGCGATCCCCGACGCTCGATGCTCGATCGCCACGTCGAGCTCGCCGGTGCTCCACCGGGTGCCGATCGACCGCAACGCCGGCGAGAGCACGTCGGTGTACACCGCGCCGACCGCCATCCCGGCCGACATCGCCGCCTCGATCACCCCCCACGAGCCCGGAGCGTCGCCGGCGACCAGCCGCGCCTCGAGTCGATCGGCCCACGGCGCCGGCCGGGCCTTCGCCGGTGCCGCCCCCGACCGGGACGCCTCGAACTCGTCCAGGGCCACCTGCGTCACCCGCCACCCGCCGCCCGCCTTGTAGGCGTCTAGGAGGCCCAGCCGGACGTACCGGTACGCGGTCATGTAGTGGACCCCGAGGGCGTCGGCCGCCTGCTGGAGGGTCAGGACCACGTCGGACACGGACGCCACGGTACGGGCACCCGCGCGATCGTGCCGGACCGTGCCCCGTTTCCGGTGCGCGTCCGATCGCACGCAGCGTGCGATCAGCCGCTCTTGGCCGTCCAGCGCTCGCGACCGGCCCGGCTGCGCTCGAGCAGGTGGGCGGGCACGAGGCCGGCCGCCTTGGCGGCGGCGTCGTCGCCGGCGTCCGGGGCAGCGGCGCCGGCGGGTTCGCCGGCCGGCTCGTCCGGTTGGACGTCGTCGAAGCTCGGCGGGGTGACGCCCGGCTTCCAGTACCGGTACATCTCGCGCATGACGTCGGCGAGCCCGGAGGAATCGAACCCACGCTCGAGCTCGACGGTCACGACGTTGGCGTAGACGTGGACCTGCGACACGCGCCCGGTGGCGAACAGCTGGCGGGCGACGTGTGCGCTCGCCGAGTCACCGAACACGGCGTCGGCCGACGGATACCGATCGTGGCCCATGCCGCTGAGCGAGCGGTTGAGCTCGTACCTGACGATGCCGGGGCGCGTGCTCGGCTTCTCCACGACGCTGACGAGCTGGCCCATGGCCGATGACCATAGCGTCCGATCGACCGGGGGCTCCAGCGAGACGGGCCGTCAGCGGATCGACCACGCACCGCGCGGTGCACCGGGGTTCGCCACCGCCGGCTCCACGCCGATCGGGCGTCCGTCGAGGGCGGCGGCGAGCACGTCGGGGAACCGATCCGGCGTGCAGGCGAGCACCGACGCACCGAGTGCCGCGAGGTCGCTCGCGGCGGCGTGGTCGAACGACGGTGCGCCCTCGTCGCTCAACGCGACCATCGCGACGACGGTCACCCCCGACCGGACCAGCGTGGCCACCACGCGGCGCATGGCGTCCGGATCACCGCCTTCGAACAGGTCGCTGATCAACACGAGGACCGTGTCGGCGGGCCGCGCGATGCTCCGCCGGCAGACCTCGAGCGCGGCCGCGATGTCGGTGCCGCCGCCGAGCTGGACACCGAACAGCACGTCGACGGGGTCGTGCAGCACGTCGGAGAGGTCGGTCACCGACGTGTCGAACGCCAGCAGCCGGGTCCGCAGCGCCGGGATCCGGGCGAGCACGGCGGCGTGGACCGAGGCGTACACGATCGAGTCGGCCATCGAACCCGACTGATCGACCGCGATCAACACGTCCTTCGCCAGGCTGTTGCGACGCCGACCGAACCCGACGAGGCGTTCCGGCACCACCGTGCGCTGCGCCGGTTGGTAGTGGCGGAGGTTGGCGCCCACGGTGTGCAGCAGGTCGATGTCGCCCGGACGCGGCCGCCGGGTCCGCTGCGACCGCGCCAGCGCGCCGTGGACGGCCGCCCTCGTCCGGTCGGCGAGGCGCCGCTCGACGTCGGCGAGCACTGCGGCGACGACCCGGCGGGCCGTCGCCCGGGTCTCGTCGGGGAGCAGGTGGTTGAGCTCGACCAGCAACGCGGCGAGGTGGACGTCCGGCTCGACCGATTCGAGCAGCTCGGGTTCGAGCAGCAGTTGGCGGAGGTCGAGCCGCTCGATCGCGTCGCGCTGCATCACCTGCACGACCGGGGTCGGGAAGTAGGTGCGGATGTCGCCCAGCCAGCGGGCGACGCGCGGCGCGCTGCGACCGAGACCGCCCGCCCGCCCCGACCGCCCGGTGCCGCGGCGCACCGTCGACGACTGGTCGTAGACCTCGGCCATCGCCGTGTCGATGTGGACGTCGTCGCCGGCGAGATCGACGCCGATGCCGTCGGCGTCGCCGCCGCCGAGCACCAGGCGCCATCGCCGCAACCGCTCGCCCTCCGACACCCGCGGCGGCGCGCTCATCCGACGGCCTCCGGCGATCGGTCGACGGGCAGGCCGAGCAGCGTCCGCGCGGTGCGCAACGCCGCGGCGGCCCGGGCCGGATCCACGCCGGCGCCGAACCCGGCGGCCGGCTCGACCTCGCCCCCGGCCACGAGGCGCCCGAGCTGTCGGCGCTCCGCGGCCTCGAAGGACCCGAACGTGCGCCGCAGCAACGGCACGGTCTCGACGAAGGCGTCGTGCGGCAGGGACGCGACCCATGCGTCGATCACCCCGAGGAGCTCCGCGTCGTGCACGAGCACGGTGCCGGAGCCGGCGACGAAGCCCTCGACGAACGCAGCGCCGACCGCCGGCGGTGTGCCGCCCGAGAGCGCGCGCGACAACCTCGCCTCGACGTCGGGGCTCGGCCAGTGGCCACCGTCGTGCAGCAGCCGCGTCGCCCGCCCCTGCACCACCCCGTGGCCGGCCCGCTCCGACAGGGTGGCGAGGACGCGTGGCAGCTCCGACGCGCGCGCGGGGTGCTCGACCAGCGCGAGCGCCTGGCGCGTCTGGGTGATCAGCTCGGCCATCGTCGCCGCGGCGTCGTCGTCGAGCGAGGCACAGGCGAGGGGCAGGCCGGCGAGCACCCGTACGGCGATGCCGTCGAAGACCGCCGCGACCGCGGCGGCATCGGTCGACCGGACGTCGCCGTAGCGGTGGGCGTTCGCGAGCGGCGCGAGTGTCCGGGCGAGACCGGCGACGTCGGTGTCGTGCGCGGCCCGGACGGCCAGCGTGGACGTGATGGGGTCGATCGCGTCGGGGAGGTCGGCGAGCAGCGCCCGATCGAGCGCGTCGGCGACACCGACGAGCGCATCGGCGTGCCGGGCACGTGCGACGAGCCGGTGCGTGGCGGCGTCGACCAGGGTGGTGCCGTCGCTGGCCCGCTCGACGACCCGCACGGCGGCGTCGGGGTCCCAGCGGAGCCGCCAGGTCTCGCGGAAGGTGCCCGACGAGCCGCGACCGTCCTCGAGCCGGCCCCATCCGATGCCGAGCGCGGCGACCTGGTGGAGCAGGTGCGATCGGCGACGCCCGTTGGGCGTACGGAGATCGAGCTCGACGACCTGCTCGGTCGCCTGCGGGCGCAGCCGCGCCGATCGCTGGCGGGCGGCGAGGTCGCGGGCGAGCGGGACCTGCGGCGCGCCGTCGGGGACGGCGCCGAGGGCGTCGCCGACGACGAGGTGGCGACGGACCAGCGGCAACCCGCCCATGACGGCGTCGGCGGCGTCGAGCACCTCGTCGAGCCCGGGCCGCGGCCGGCCCCGCATCCCCGCGAGCGACGAGGCCAGACGGGTGGCACCGATCAGGTGGTCGGGCGACGCGGGCAGACCCTCGGCGCGCAGCACCCGGGCCGCCTCGACGAAGAACCGGGCGACCCCGTCGGCTCCGGGGTGCGCGAAGACGTGGTCGTACCAACCCGGGCTGCGCACGCCGGCCGCGTACCCCGTGGCGGCGGCGAGTCGCTCGTGCGTCCACGGCACCCAGGAGATGCCCACCTTGGTCCGCGGTCGACCCCGGAGCGTCGCCGCGTCGGTGCCGGCGCCGGGGACGGCGCCACCGTCGACGTCGAGGGCCGGGACGTGCCACGCGCCGCAGACGACGGCGATCACGTCGTGACCGGTTCGGCGCGACGCACGGATGCGGCGCCGCATGTGCGCCTCGCGCCGCTCCTCCCCGGCGGCGGCGACCGATCCGGCGCGCACCGCCGCCATCGCCTCGGCGACGGCCGCGAAGGCGTCGACGCCGTCACCGCGGTGCTCGATGACGTCGTCCCACCACCGCTCGGGGTCGGCGTCGCCGGCCGCCGCCGCGAGGGCGGCGATCGGGTCGGGTGGCGCCGTCCCGAGCAGGTCGGGCTCGTCGTCGACCGCGAGGGTCTGGGCCATCGGCAGGTCGATCGGCTCCATCTCGACCCCCCGATCGTGCGCCCACGCGATCGCCTGCCACTCGGGACTGAACCGGGCGAACGGCGCGAACGCGGCCCGGCGGGGGGCGGCGACGACGTGCCCGAGCAGCGCGACCGGCGGGCGCAGACCCGGGCGACCGATCCACGCCAGGGCTGCCGCGGCATCGGCCGGCGCCTCGACGAGCACGATCGTCGGGCGGATCTCGTCGAGCGCCCGGACGACCGCGCGGGCGCTGCCCGGGCCATGGTGTCGGATCCCGAGCAGGTGGACCGCCATCGCGACACCGCCGCTCAGTCGAGCGCGCGGCAGGCCTCGTAGAAGTCGCCCCAGTCGGCGCGATGGGCGACGACGGCCTCGAGGTACTCGCGCCAGGCGACGCCGTCGTGCGCCGGGTCGCGGACGACGGCACCGAGGACGCCGGCGGCCACGTCGGGCGCGGCGAGCTCGCCGTCGCCGAAGTGGGTGGCGAGGGACAGTCCGTTGGTGACGACCGAGATCGCCTCGGCGGTGGAGAGCGTGCCGGACGGGACCTTGAGGCTGGTCCGGCCGTCGTCGGTGGCGCCGCTGCGCAGCTCTCGGAAGACGGTGACGACCCGCCGGATCTCCTCGGCGGCGGGCGTGACCGTCGGCAGCGAAAGCGTCGAGCCGAGCTCGTTCACGCGCTGCGCGACGATCGCGATCTCCTCGTCGGCCGACTCCGGCAACGGGAGCACCACCGTGTTGAAGCGTCGGCGCAGCGCCGCCGAGAGCTCGTTGATGCCGCGGTCGCGGTCGTTGGCCGTGGCGATCAGGTTGAACCCGTGCGCGGCGGCGACCTCGGTGCCGAGCTCGGGGATCGGCATCGACTTCTCGCTGAGTGCCGTGACCAGCGCGTCCTGGACGTCGGACGGCATGCGGGTGAGCTCTTCGATCCGGGCGATGGCGCCGCGCTCCATCGCCCGGTAGACCGGCGACGGCACGAGGGCATCGACCGACGGGCCGTCGGCGATCAGGCGGGCGTAGTTCCAGCCGTACCGGAGCGTCTCCTCGGTGGTGCCTGCGGTCCCCTGGACCAGGAGGGTCGAGTCACCCGAGATCGCTGCCGCGAGGTGCTCGGAGACCCAGGTCTTCGCGGTTCCGGGGACGCCGAGCAGCAGGAGCGCCCGGTCGGTGGCGAGGGTGGCGACGGCGATCTCGACCAGTCGCCGCCGGCCGATGTACTTCGGAGCGATCACCGTGCCGTCGGCCAGGGTGCCGCCGACGAGATAGGTGACGACCGCCCACGGCGAGAGCCGCCAGCTCGGCGGCCGCGGCCGGTCGTCGGCGGCGGCCAGGGCGGCGAGCTCGTCGGCGTCGCGGACCTCGGCGTGCGGCCGGAGGATGTCGGGGCTGGCCATCCCCGCCGACGATACCGACCCGGTGTGACACCGCCGGTCGTGACGGGCGCGCCGAACGGATCGACGAGCCGCCACGACCACCGCGCTGATCTACGGTGGCCGGATGGGTGAACCGACGCCGCCGCTGCCGACGACCGACGACGTGCCGCAGGCCGACGAGCGGACCACCCTGGTCGGGTTCCTCGACTTCTACCGCATCGTGCTACGTCGCAAGATCGAAGGCGTCGGCGAGGCCGAGGCGCGCCTCGCCGCGTGCCCGCCGAGCGACATGTCACTCATCGGACTGATCCGTCACATGGCGGAGGTCGAGCGGATCTGGGCCAAGCGGGAGCTCGCCGGTCGACCGGACGAGCCGCTCTTCTCCGGCGACGCGCACCCCGACGGCGACCCCGACGGCGACTTCCACCCGCCCGCCGTCGCGACGATCGCCGAGGCGCTCGACGCCCACCGGATCGAGGTCACGGACGCCGACGCCATCTACGCGGCCGCCGCGCTCGACGATCTCGTCCGGGCCGACCACGACGACCGACCCCGCTACAGCCTGCGCTGGATCTACGTCCACCTCATCGAGGAGTACGCGCGCCACTGCGGGCACGCCGACCTGCTGCGCGAGGCGATCGACGGGCTGACGGGCGACTGACCCGCCGCCTCAGCCGGTCGAGGTGAGCGTGATCGACGTGTCGTCGGCGGTGAGCGTGAGCTGGTCGCCGTCGATGCCGGCTTCCATGCCGGCCTCGAACAGACCGCTGATCCAGGTGTCCTGGTCCATGAGCGCCTCGTCGCACGCCATCATCGTCGACATCATCGGCCCGGCCGACAGCAATCCGTCCTCGACCGTGTACGGACCGCCGATCGTGTTGCAGCCGCCCGCGACCGACACCCGCCCCTCCTCGAAGGTGATCGTCAGCGTCCCGGCGAGCTCGTAGCCCTCCACCGATGCGTCGTTCCAGGACGTGCCCTCGAGGTCGGCGGCCTCCGGGGCGACGGCGCCGTCGCCGGCATCGTCGTTCCCGCATCCGGCGAACAGCGCGGCGGCCACGCCGACGGCGACGAGCAGCGGGCGGGAGGGTGATCTCATCCCCCGATCCTGTCACGGATCGTGGTCGTGGCGGTGGTGGAGATCGGGGACGTGCGGATGACGGTGGACGATCCGGCGATGCCGATGGAGGTGACCGCCCCGACCGGCGAGCCCGGGATCGTGGTGATCGTCCGTCACGCGGTCGTGCTCGTGGAGCAGGTCGGCGTGCTCGTGCTCGTGCTCGTGCCCGCTGCGGAGCGACACCGCGACGCCCGCGGTGGCGAGCACGACCGAAGCCAGCTGGCGGGCCGTCGCCGGGTCGCCGAGCACGACCCAGGCGACCCCGGCACCGACGAACGGCGCGATCGAGAAGATGATCTGGGCGCGGGCGGCACCCAGGTCGCGGGCACCGCGCACCCACAGCGTGATCGACCAGCCGTAGCCGGCGGCACCGACGGCGAGGGCGACGACCACATCGGCGGCGGTCGTGTCGGCGCCGACCCCTGCGATCGAGAGCCCGATCGCGAGGTTGGCGCCACCGGCCACGACGCCCTTGGCGGCGACGACGTGCTCCGGCGTCAACCGCTCGATCGCCGCCGTGACCCCGTTGTCCCACCCCCAGCACACGCACGCGGCGACGACCAGCACCGCCCCGGTGTCGAGACCGGCCCCGGGCGCCCAGGTCAGCAGCACCCCGGCGGCGGTGATCAGCACGACCGCGATCACCACCCTGCGGCCGAGGTGCTCGCCGAAGAAGACGGCGGCGAGCACGGCGGTCGCCGCGAGCTCGGCGTTGAGCAGGAGCGAGGCCGTCGCGGCGTCGGTCCGAGCCAGTCCGGCGACGAGCAGCAGCGGGCCGAGCGCGCCACCCGCGACGACGGCGCCGAGCGTCGGACGCCACTCGGCGCGCACCGCCGACCGGCTCGGGGGCCGGCGGACGACCGAGGGGACGACCGCGACGGCCGCGCCGACGTAGAGGAGCCCGGCCAGCGTGAAGGTCGGGATCGATCCGGCCAGCTCGGCCGCCGCCGGCGTCGAGACCCCGAACAGCACGGCGGCGAGCAGGCAGCGCAACACGCCGATGCGATGCACCCCGCCAGTCTGGCCGATCGCCGGAAACGTCGCCGCCGGCGGCGCGGCCGGCCGCCTACCGTGACCCGCATGCACATCGCCGACCGACTCGCACTGCCAGGGGGCTACCTCGCGCGGCCCTACCGGGGCCGCGACGACCACGCCGACATCGCGCGGATCCTCGGCGCCGCCCGAGCGGCGAAGGGCGACCCGCAGCAGCCGACGGTCGGACAGATCGACGCGACCTACGCCCACCTCGCCGACTGCGACCCGGACCGCGACATCTTCGTCGTCGAGCGCGCGGGCGGCGCGATCGCCTACGGGCGATCCTCGTACAGCGATCTGGAGACCGGGGTCCGCGACCTGGTCGTGTTCGCGCCGACGCTGCCCGAGCACGACGAGCGGCCCCTGTTCGAGGCGCTCGTGACCGGCGCCGAGGCGCACATGACGTCGCTCGCCCGCGACGTCGGCCGCGCTCGATTCCGCGCGTATGCGGGGCACCCCGGCCCCGGTCGACCCGCCGCGCGGCAGGCGGCGTGGCTGGAAGACCTCGGGTACGTCGCCACCGAGTGGGGCGCCAAGCTCGTCAAGCCCGATCTCGACGACGCCGACCGATGGGCGGCGGCGCCGCTCCCCGACGGCGTCGAGGTGCGACCGGTCACCGCCGATCAGATCGACCAGATCATCACCGCCCACCTCGAGGCCTTCCGGGGCGAGTGGGACTTCCACGAGCCGACGCCGGCCGACCGGTCGTTCTTCGTCGACGACCCCCTGCGCGACGAATCGCTGTGGCAGGTCGCGTGGGCGGGCGACACCGTCGTCGGCCAGGTCAAGCCGTTCGTCAACCCGGACGAGAACGCCGAGCTCGACCGGCGCCGCGCCAACACCGAGCACATCTCGGTGCACCACGACTGGCGCAATCGGGGCATCGCCGGCGCCCTGCTCGGGCGGGCACTCCTCGCCGTTCGCGAACGCGGCATGCAGGAGGCGGCACTCGGCGTCGACACCGAGAACCCGGGGGGCGCCTTCGCGCTGTACACCAAGCTCGGCTTCGAGCCGGCCGGCTACGAGGCGGTGTACACCAAACCCACCGGCCGAGCGGCACCGGCCGCGTCGGCCCGGGAGGCGACGATCGCCGATGCCGACGCGATCGCCGCCGCCCACACCCGCGCCTGGGAGATCGGCTACCGGGGCCGGATCCCCGACCGCGTGCTCGACGACCCCCGACTCGCGAAGGCCCGGCGCGAGCGCTGGCGGGCGCGGCTGGCCGAGGGTCCGCCGGTGGGCGGCGACCCGGACGACCGGGTGTTCGCCGCCGTGCTCGACGAGGGCGGTGCCGAGCGCGTCGTCGGCTTCGGCCACGCCGGCCGTGAGGCGCGGCCCCCGGACGGTCGCGACCCCGACGGTGAGATCTACGGCTTCTACGTGCATCCGCGCGCGTGGAGCACCGGGGCGGCGACCCGCCTCATGGACGCCTGCCTCGACGAGCTGCGCCGACGGGGATTCCGGCGCGCGGTGCTGTGGGTGATGGCGGACAACCCACGCGCCCGCCGGTTCTACGAGCGCGCGGGTTGGGAGTTGTCGGACGTGCCACCCGATCTCTGTTCGGTGTCGGCGATGGTCGGCGTCGCCGACATCGCCGATGACGTCCCCGAGGTGCAGTACGCGATCGACCTGTGAGCGGACCGTCGCGGTCAGGTCGGCACACCGAGCGCGGCGAGGCCGCGCCGGCGGAGCCGGGCGAGGTCGGCGAGCGCCGTGCCCAGACCGGTCGAGCTCGCCTCGGCAGCTCCGGCCAGGTCGACCAGCACCGCCGGCCGGCAGCGCGCGGCCAGGTTGACGAGCACCCCCCGGTGCGGCGGGCCGAACGAACCGTCGACCAGCCCCGCACCGATCCGGCGAGCGACGGTGCGGGCATCGGCGACGAGGAGGTCGGCCAGGTCGGGCGGGACGGGGAGCTCGGGGAGCGACGTCACCTCGTCGGCGGGAACGGCGCGCGCCGACACCGGAGCGAACACCGGGAGGTGGTCGACGACCCACGCCGCGAGGGGGCCGCCGGCGAGCGCCACCCGCGACCGGCGCAGCGCGTCGGATCGGGTCCGGGCGAGCTCGGCGACGAGCACGTCGGCCGGCAGCCGGAGTCCGCGATCGATCACGGCGATCAGCCACTCGTCGTCGAGGACCGGCCAGTCGGTGACGATGGCCCGCCACGCCTCGACCGCGTCCGGCGGCACCAAGGGCCGCTCGTCGACGTCGGGCGGTGCCAGCCGAGCGACGGGATCGGCCGGCAGGAACCCCGCCCTGCGGACGGCCGCCGCGGCCGCCACGGCGGTGAGCAGGCGCTCGGCGCCGTCGGTGAGGAGCGCGTCGTCGACGAGGTCGCCGATCGCCGCCGGACGGATCTCCGGCGGCGGCCGCCGATCGGTGCCGAGCATCGCCGCGGTGACGAGGTCGTCCCACTCCTCGCTCATGTCGAGACGAACGACGGATCGGCGACGGGTCCGACGTCGAGCGTCCGGTCGTCGAGATGGACGGCGAGCGGCGAGACACCGTTGGGTGTCCACTCGATCGTGATCGGGATGCGCGACCCGCACGAGGCGGCGAGGACGACGGCGAGCGCGTGATCGTCGCCGACGAGCGGGAGCGAACCGGTGTCGTCGGTGAGCACCCATCGCCCGTCGTGGACGGTCGGTGCGGCGACCACGACGGCGGGGTAGCGCTCGATCCACGGCTCGCCGGCGACCGCCTCGCCGATCGAACGGGACGCCTCGACGATCGTCGACCCGATGCTGGCGACGTCGGATGATCGCATCGGGAGTGCATCGCGCCGTTCACCGACGATCGCACGGAGCGATCGGCCCGGGTACCGGTGCAGATCGGCGTCGACGGTCTGGCCGACCCGCCACGAGTCGTCGAGCACCTGCTGGTAGGCGGCGAACGACAGCAGCACCGCCCACTCGCCGCGCTGGTCGCGCAGCCACCAGCGCCGCACCTCGATGCGGTCCTCGCGGGTGTCGCTGCGGCCGGCGACCCACCAGAGGTCGCGATCCGGTGGCGTCAGCAGCACGTCCGCACGACGGACCTGCCACCCCGCTGCGGTCGCGACCGCGTCGCCCAGCGGACCGGGCAGCTCGAGCACCCGGCGGCCCGCCGTGGCGAGCAGATGGAGGATGCCGATCTCGGCGAGCACCCGCTCGTGCCAGTCGGGCGACGCCCCCACCATCCCTGCGAGCCGCCGCACCCGGTTGGCGAGCGCACCGGCACGAGCGTCGACGAGTCGCGCCGCGAGGTCGTCCCACGTCGAGTACCGCGCCAGCGCCGGGTCGGCGAGACCGGTCCGCATGCGGTCGACCAGCCACCGGTCGAGCTCGGCCAGCCCGTCGCGCATCCGGGCGACGCGTTCGTCTCGCGCCCGGTCGAGATCGCCGCGGTCCGGCCCTCCCGGCGGTTCGCCGTCGTCGCCACCGTCGTCGGCCTCGTCGGCGTCACCCGGCGGTCCGGCGTCACCGCCCGCTCCACCCGACCCGGAAGGCGGGGCGTCGTCGGGCCCGCTCGTTCGACGGTCGAGCCAGGCGCGGGCGGCGGGTGGGCGGGGCCCGTCGGGGACCGAGCCGGCCACCCACATCAGCAACAGCGCGAGGACGTGCTTGCAGGGACGCTGCCGGCTGGGGCACGAGCACCGCCACGCCACCCCGACGTGGTCGACGACGACCTCGTACGGCTCGCCGGCCGATCCCGCGCACCGACCCCAGAGCGCCGAATCGTCGCCCCCGACACCCGACCACCGGTTCGCAGCGGCGAGCGGCTCGGCGTTGGCGACCGCACGCGGCGTGGGTGCGATCGCGGCAACCTGTTCGTACGACCAGCGACGCGCGTCGGATTCGTCGCCCGTCGGTGGCCGGCCTGTCATCGCCCTCGACGCTACGCAACGGGTCTCACAGCCCCGTCAGCGGCTGAGACGCTCCTCGAGCAGGGTCAGGGCGTTGGCGGTCGCCGTCGTCGTCGCGACGTTGCCGAAGATCGTCGTGAGACCGATCACGTCGAGCTCGGGCGAGGCGAGCGCCATCAGGGTCGCCATCGCGTCGTCGACGCCGGGATCGGTGTCGATCACGACCTTGTGCGCATTCATGGAGCCTGACGATACGTTCGAGGTATGGCTTCATCGAACGACCGGATCGTCTCCGCCACCCGCAACATCGCCGCGTCGCCGGAGGTCATCTTCGACCTGCTCGCCGACCCGTCACGGCACCCCGAGATCGACGGGTCCGGCACGGTGAACGGGAGCAGCGGCGACCCCCAGCGCCTCGAGCTCGGCTCGAAGTTCGGCATGGGCATGAAGATCGGCCCGATCCCGTACCGGACGTACAACACCGTCGTCGAGTTCGAGGAGAACCGCCTCATCGCCTGGGCGCACTTCGGCAAGCACCGCTGGCGGTACGAGCTCGAACCCCGCGACGACGGCACGACCGACGTGACCGAGAGCTTCGACTACTCGTACTCCGTGCTGCCCAAGGCGATCGAGATGATGGGGTTCCCCGCCAAGCACGCCGACAGCATCCCCGCCACGCTGGAGCGGCTGGCCCACGTCGTCGAGGCCTGATCGGTCGTGCCCGGCGACGCCGACCCCGGCGCGGCGCCCGTCGAGGCCGTCCACTACTACTGGCGACCGGGGTGCCCGTTCTGCATGTTCCTCCGGCGAGGGCTGCGACGAGCCGGCATCCAGACCGTCGACCACAACATCTGGGACGACCCGGCGGCGGCCACCGTGGTGCGGTCGCACGCCGGCGGGAACGAGACGGTGCCGACCGTCGTGGTCGGCGATGTCGCCTTGGTCAACCCGTCGGCGACGCAGGTCAAGGCCCTCCTCGCCGAGGTCGCCCCCCACCTGCTGCGCCCCTGACCCGATCCCGGGGCGCTCCGATCGCGAGACTCGGGTCGTGATCGTCGAATCGCTGCTGCCGCTCGGCAAGCTCGACCCCGGGCTCCGCGAACCCGAGACACCACTCGACATCGCCCGGTTCGCCGAGCTGGCTCGCACGGCCGAGGACGTCGGGCTCGACGCCGTGCTCGTCGAGGAGACCAAGGACGATCCGTTCCAGCTGCTCGCGCTCGGCGCCGCGGCGACCACGCGCATCCAGCTCGGCACGTCGGTGGCGATGGCGTTCCCGCGGAGTCCGACCGTGACGGCGATGTCGGCGTGGTCGCTCGCCAAGGTCTCCGGCGGCCGCTTCATGCTCGGTCTCGGATCACAGGTGCGGGCCCACGTCGAGCGACGCTTCGGGGTGCGGTGGCACCCACCTGCGCCGCGGATGCGCGACTACGTCAATGCGGTGCGCGCCGTGTGGACGTGCTGGCAGGACGGCACGCCGCTCGACTTCGAGAGCGAGCACTACCGGCTGAACCTGATGGTCCCGCTCTTCGACCCGGGGCCGATCGCCCACCCCCACATCCCGATCCATCTCGCCGCGATCGGTCCGAACATGTGCGCGGTCGCCGGCGAGGTCGCCGACGGCGTGCGACTGCACCCGGTCTGCACCCCGTTGTTCATCGACGACGAGGTCGTGCCCAACCTCGAGCGGGGTGCCGCCCGTGCGGGCCGCGACGTCGGCGAGATCGAGGTGTGCATGAAGCCGCTGATCGGGACCGCCCCCGACGCGGCCCGTCTCGCACGGGTGGCCGAGACCGTGCGCGCCCGGGTCGCGTTCTACCTGTCGACCCCGTCCTACCGCCGGACGTTCCGCGTGCACGGCTGGGACGACATCGCCGAACGGGCGTCGACGCTCGCCCGGCAGCGACGCTGGGACGACCTCCCCGGCCTGGTCAGCGACGAGATGCTCCACACCGTGGCGACGATCGGCACCCACGACGTGATCGCCGACCGGATCAACGAGCGCTACTCCGATCGGGTCGACCGCATCGAGTTCTCGATCCCGGTCGAGGACGACCACGACGCCGACGTGCTCCGATCCATCCTCGCCGACCTCCGCTGACCGACCTCGGCCCGGCCCCGGGCACGGAGCGACCCGTGTGTACGCTCGACCCATGGCTGACCCACGGTTGGACGGCACCTCGATCGCTCCCTCGGTGATCGACCTGATCGGCAACACGCCGCTGGTCCGGATGACCAAGATCATGGAGGCCGAGTCGCTCCCGTGCGTCCTGGCGATGAAGATGGAGACGTCCAACCCGGGTGGGTCGTCCAAGGACCGGCCGGCGCTCGAGATGATCCTGGCCGCCGAGCGCGAGGGGCTGCTGCGGCCCGGCGGGACGATCGTCGAGCCGACCAGCGGCAACACGGGTGTCGGGCTCGCGATCGTGGCGGCCCAGCGCGGGTACGACTGCGTGTTCGTGATGACCGACAAGGTCGCGCCCGAGAAGATCAAGCTGCTCGAGGCGTACGGCGCCGAGGTGGTCGTGTGCCCCGTGGCCGTCGCTCCCGACGATCCGGCGAGCTACTACTCGGTCGCCGAGCGCCTCACCCACGAGCGCAACGCGTTCCGGCCGAACCAGTACGGCAACCCGCACAACCCGATCGCCCACGAGAAGACCACCGGCCCGGAGCTGTGGGAGCAGACCGCCGGGCGCATCACGCACTTCGTGGCCGGCGCCGGGACGTGCGGATCGGTCACCGGCACCGGCCGCTACCTCAAGTCGATGAACCCCGACGTCAAGATCATCGCGGCCGATCCGGAGGGTTCGGTGTTCTCGGGCGGGTCGGGTCGGCCGTACCTGGTCGAGGGCGTCGGCGAGGACTTCTTCCCGGCCGCCTGGGACGGCGACCTCTACGACGAGGTGATCGCGATCAGCGACGCCGAGAGCTTCCTGACGGCGCGCCGCGTGAGTCGCACCGAGGGGATCCTGATCGGTGGGTCGGGCGGCACCGCGGTGGCGGCGGCGATCCAGGTCGCCCGGCGTGCGCAGCCCGACGACATCGTCGTGGTGTTCAACCCGGACTCCGGTCGCGGCTACCTCTCGCGGGTCTTCGACGACGACTGGATGGCGCAGTTCGGCTTCCTCGTGGAGTGCGAGCCGTGCGTCGGCGCCGTGATCGACGCCAGGTCCGACGACGTCGACGATCTCCTCTACGTGAATCCCGGCGAGACGGTACGGATCGCGATCGACCGGATGCGCCAGCACGGCGTGAGCCAGCTGCCGGTCTGCAAGAACACGCCGCCGTTCGCCGCGGCCGAGGTCGCCGGCTCGGTCGACGAGCTCGAGCTGATGGGCGCGATCGCCGGCGATGCCGCGATCCTCGATCGGCCGGTCGACGACGTGATGAGCCCGCCGCTGCCGACGATCGGCGTCGGCCAGACGATCGACCGTGCCGTCGACATGCTCGAGACCGCCCCGGCGCTGCTCGTCCTCGACGGCGGGCGCCCGCGCAGCGTCATCACCCGCACCGACGTCCTCGCCCTGTTCGAGCACCGCGCCGGCGCCACGACGGGCTGAGCCCCCGAGCACGGAGAGCGAGCCGATGGGTGAAGAACACGAACAGACGAGCTGGGCCTTCGAGACCCAGGCGATCCACGCCGGGCAGCCGCCCGACCCCCGAACGGGCGCCGTGGTCCCGCCGATCTCGCTCGCGACCACCTTCGCCCAGCCCGAGGTGGGTGCACCGCTCGACTACGAGTACGCGCGCTCGGGCAACCCGACCCGCACTGCGGTCGAGGCCCAGATCGCGGCCCTCGAGACGGCGACGCACGGGCTGGCGTTCGCGAGCGGTCTCGCGGCCGAGGACAACGTGCTCCGGCTCCTCGACCCCGGCCGGCGGGTGCTGCTCGGCAACGACGCGTACGGCGGCACGTACCGGCTGATCGCCAAGGTGTGGGGACCGATCGGTCTCCACCACACCGCGGTCGACCTCGGCGATCTCGACGCGCTCGTGTCCGACTGGCCCGACGACTGCGGCATGGTCTGGCTCGAGACGCCCACCAACCCGCTGCTCACCTGCTTCGACATCGAGGCCGTGGCCGCGATCGCGCACGAGCGCGGCGCCCTCGTCGTCGTCGACAACACCTTCGCGACCCCCTACCTCCAGCAACCGATCGCACTCGGCGCCGACATCGTCGTGCACTCGGCGACCAAGTACCTCGGGGGCCACTCCGACGTCGTCGGCGGGTTCCTCGCGGTCGACGACGACGCGATCGCTGAGCGACTCCGCTTCACCCAGAACGCGGCCGGCGCCGTCCCGTCGCCGTTCGACTGCTACCTCGTGCTCCGGGGCGCGAAGACGCTCGGGGTGCGCATGGACCGCCACTGCGAGAACGCGAGGGCGATCGTCGACCTGCTCGTCGATCACCCCGCCGTCGACCGGGTCCTGTACCCGCAGCTGCCCGATCATCCGGGCCACGCCGCCGCCGCCCGGCAGATGCGCGACTACGGCGGCATGGTGAGCTTCACGGTGCGAGGCGGCGGATCGGCCGCCCGGCGAGTGGCGGCCGCCACCGAACTGTTCACGCTCGCCGAGTCGCTCGGCGCGGTCGAGAGCCTCATCGAGCACCCCGGCGCCATGACCCACATGTCGGTCGTCGGCTCGCCACTGGAGGTCCCCGACGACCTCCTCCGCCTCTCGGTCGGCATCGAGCACCACGCCGACCTGACCGCCGACCTCGCGCAGGCCCTCGAACAGGCCTGAGCCCACGAACCGAGGAGACGCGATGAGCGAACATCCACAGATCGTCGACCCGCTCGCACTGGTCCGCGAGCGAGCCGCACTCGACTTCGCGCCGATCGCGTCGTTCAACGAGCACCAGATCGGCTGCTTCCACGTCGACGAACCCGGTCCAGGGCCGTGGGAGATGCATCCCGACACCGACGAGCTGCTGTACGTCCTCGACGGGTCGGTGTCGGTGGAGATCCACGGCGACGAGCCCGTTCGGTTGTCCACCGGCAGCTTCATCGTCGTCCCGCGCGGTCGGTGGCACCGACACGTCGACGCACACCAGCTCGTCGAGCTGTTCTTCACCCCCGGCGAGTCGGTTCACTGCGACGATCCCGACGACGTGGCCCCGACCCACGAGGGCGCATGAGCCCTGCACTCGTCGTCGCTGCCAACCGACTGCCGGTCGCACGCGACGCCGACGGCGAGTGGCAGGCCAGTCCCGGGGGTCTCGTGCGCGCGCTGCTCCCGATCGTGCGGGAATCGGGTGGTGCCTGGGTGGGCTGGGCCGGAGACGCCGACACGACCGAGTCGACGATCGACGCCGGCGGCGTCGACCTGCACCCGATCCCGATCAGCGCCGCCGAGATCGCCGGCTACTACGAAGGACTCGCCAACGACACGCTGTGGCCGCTGTATCACGACGCGATCCGCGACTCGGCCTTCGACGCCGACGACTGGCAGAGCTACGTGGACGTCAACGAGCGATTCGCAGCCCGCATCGCCGAGGTCGCGCCGCCCGGCGCGTTCGTCTGGCTCCACGACTACCACCTCCAGCTCGTCCCGTCCTCGTTGCGCGATCGGCGTCCCGACGTACGGATCGGGTGGTTCGACCACATCCCGTTCCCGCCGGTCGAGCTCTTCCAGCGCCTGCCGTGGCGCGGGGAGATCCTGCGTGGGCTGCTCGGTGCCGACGTGCTCGGCTTCCAGCGGGCACAGGACGCCCGCAACTTCGTCGCAGCCGCACAGCAGATCGCCGGCGCCGAGGGGCGCGGTGACGACCGACTCGGGTTCGACGGACGCACGGTCGTCGCCCGTGAGTACCCGATCTCGATCGACGTCGAGGAGTTCGAGGAGATCGCATCGGGGCGGCTCACGCGGCGACGGACCTCCCAGTTCCGGACCCGGCTCGGCGACCCGGAGGTCATCCTGCTCGGCGTCGACCGGCTCGACTACACCAAGGGCATCGGCAATCGCCTGCGGGCGTTCGGCAACCTGCTCGACGACGGACGCCTCGACCCCGGCCGCGTCGTGTTCGTCCAGGTCGCCACCCCGACCAGAGAGGGCGTGGCGTCGTACCGCGAGGAGCGGCGCACGGTCGAAGAGCTCGTCGGCAGGATCAACGGAGCCCATGCCCGGCTCGGCTACCCGGTCGTGCACTACCTGTACCGGATGCTGCCACTCGACGAGCTCGTACCGCTGTACCGGGCCGGCGACGTCATGCTCGTCACCCCGTTGCGCGACGGCATGAACCTCGTGGCCAAGGAGTACGTCGCGGTCCACACCGACGGCGACGGGGTGCTCGTGCTCTCGGAGTTCACCGGCGCAGCCGACGAGCTCCGGGCGGCGCTGCTCGTCAACCCCCACGACGAGCGTTCGATGGAGGACACCGTCCTGCGCGCGATCGAGATGCATCGCCACGAGCGCCGCGAGCGGATGGCCGCCCTCCGCGAGTCGGTGCGCGGCGCGAGCGTCGCCGACTGGGCGCACTCGTTCCTCGACACGCTCGGTGACGTCGGCGCGCGCCGCGACGCGACGTGACGTGACGCGACGCCGCCCGGCGAGTGTCGGCTCAGCGCTGCCTGAGACGGCGGTTGTTGCGGGGCTCGGTGCGGTTCTTCGCGTCGGTGATCTGACGGATCGTCTCGTCACGGACCCGATTGAGCGCCTTGCTCAGATCGGCCGACGTGTCGGTCGCGACGAAGGTCTCGAATCCGGCGACGACGGTCTCGAGCACCACCCGCTGGCTCGGGGTGTCGCGCTCCTGGACGTGCAGATCGAGGGTGACGGTGCGATCGACGAAGGATCGCAGCCGGTGATCGAGCTTCGACCAGTGGTGGTGCAGATCGGCCAGCTCGCGCGCGCTCATGGGGCCGTGGACCCGCAGTGCCGTCGAGACGATCGATTGGTTCGTCATGACCCCATTCCACCATCGTCGTCGGCGGCGATGTAGTGCCGACCGTCCCCTTCGTGTCGCCGTCCCGACGAACGGTCAGAGAGTATGGAACGGCCGGCTCGTTCCGCATCTTGCGTGGGTTGCCCACGA
>CBFCWS010000008.1:0-25232 GCA_965601765.1 uncultured Ilumatobacter sp.
TCGGCCGCCTCGCGTGCCGCTGCCTCCGCTGCGGCCTGGGCCTCCGCCGCACGACGCTCGCGCTCCCGGATGAGGGCGCCGGCCTGTTGGCGGAAGTCGACTCGGACCGTGGTCGCCCACGAGTTGATGACGTCGTTGAAGAACGGCCGGTTGGCGATCGTCGGGACCCGGACGGTCATCGGCATCGCCGGGTCGTCGTTCGTCCACACGGCGACGTCGCCGGGCTCGGGCGGTGGCAGCGGCGCCGGCACCGTCGAGGTGGTCGAGGCGGGGACGGTCGTCGTCGTGGACGTGGTCGTCGGCGTCGTCGGGGTGGTCGTCGACGACGTGACCACGGCCGTCGTCGTGACCGCCGTGGTCGGGGGGGACACCGCCGTGGTCGTGGTGACCGACACCCTGGCGTCGCGTGCGGGGGTGGGCACGGGCGGGGCGGACGCCGAGGTCGACGAGCACGCGGCAGCGGAGAGCAACGTGGCCACCCCCAACGCAACCGACCTGGACATCCTGACAGTCTGGTCGCTCGATCCGAGGACGGCACGTCGCGGCACGAAGCACCAGGTCGGGACCACCCGAGCGGTGGAGGCGCCGCCCGCGGCGCGTGCGGATCGCCGCAGGGGATCGCTACCGGTCAACGCGGCCGGGCGAGCCGTCGCAGCCTCACGAGCTACGGAGCCGGCCCCGCATCGCCAGGCTCGCGAGGGTGAAGCTCACCGCGCCCAGCGCGCCGATGGCGAGCAGGCCCTTGGCGAGCGTCGCCGGCTCCCAGCCCTCCGTGATCAGGCTGCGCAGCCCGTCGAGCACGTAGGTGACCGGGTTGTACTTGGCGATCGTCGCCAACCAGCCGGTCAGGGCCTCCTGCGGGAGGAACGTCGTCGTCAGGAAGGCGAACGGGAAGAAGAGGATGAAGCTCGAGTTGACCGCCGCCGGATTGCCGGTCTTGAGCGCGATCGCGTAGGGGAACCCGGCGAAGGCCAATCCCCACGCGGCGCCGTACAGGACGAACACCACGATCCCGGCCGCACCGGTCGCGAAGGTCACGCCGAGCAGCAGCCCGAGGGCGAGCACCGGGATCGCGAGCATGATGATCGCCGTGAAGTCGGCGGCCATCAATCCGAGGAGGAGTGTCGGGCGTCTGATGGGCGTCAGCAGCAAGCGGTCGAAGTACCCGTCCTGGATGTCGGTGACGAGCGCGCTCGCCCGCGAGACGCCGGTGACCGCGAAGATGATCGACACCGGGAGCTGGAACGCCTTGAAGTCCATCACCACCCCGGAGCTCTCGGCGAAGTCCTGGAGGGCGCCGATGTTCACGACGAAGAAGAACACCGGCACGATCAGCGCCGGGATGAAGAACTCGGGTTCGCGGAACACGCCCCGGATCGCCCGGCGTGCCACCGTCGCCAGATCGTGGACGATGGACGAGTGTCGGGCGAGGGGCTGGTACGAGCTCCCGATGTCGGTCGCGGTGCTCATCCGGCGACCTCCTCTCTCGTCGGCGACGGGTCACCGTCGGCGTGGATGCCGGTGTCGGGTGCGAGGTGGGAGCCCGTCACCGACAGGAACACGTCGTCGAGCGTGGGGGTCCGCAGGGTGAGGCCTCCGATCGGGACCCCGCAGTCGCGGAGCGCGACGGCGACGTCCGCGATCACGGCGGCACCGTCCGGCACCGCGACGCTGAGCTCGGAGCCGTGGACCTCGACGCCGCTGACCCGATCGAGGGCCTCGACCGCACCGACGGCGATGTCGACGTCGCCCTCGACCTCGGCGACGATCAGGTCGGTGCCGATCTGGCGTTTGAGCGCGGTCGGCGTGCCCTCGGCCTCGAGCCGGCCGGCCGAGATGATGCCGACTCGATCGGCGAGCGCGTCGGCTTCCTCGAGGTACTGCGTCGTCAGGAAGATCGTCATGCCCACGTCGCGGTTGAGCCGGCGGACCTCGTTCCACACCGACGTCCGACTGACCGGGTCGAGGCCGGTGGTCGGCTCGTCGAGGAACAGGATCTGTGGCCGGTGCATCAACGACATCGCGAGATCGAGGCGCCGCTTCATGCCGCCCGAGTACGACTCGACCCGGTCGTCGATCGCCGTGCCGATGTCGACCAGTCCGATCAGATCGTCCATCCGGCTGCGGATGTCGGCGGCGGTCAACCCGTAGAGGCGGCCCTGCAGGTCGAGCAGCTCGCGCCCGGTCTGCTTCCCGTCGATCGACGCGTCCTGCAGGGCGACGCCGATCCGCAGGCGCACGTCGCCGGCGTGGGTCGCCACGTCGAACCCGGCGACGCTGGCCGCCCCCGAGGTGGGCGTGAGCAGGGTGCACAGCATCTTGACGGTCGTCGACTTCCCCGCGCCGTTCGGGCCGAGGAAGCCGTAGATCTCGCCGTACTCGACCCGCAGGTCGATGCCGGCCACGGCCACGTTGCGGCCGAAGGTGCGCCGGAGTTCGGTTGCGCCGATGGCGACGCCGGAGTCGGTCATGCACGTATCTTGCCGTGCCACGTGCTCGCTTCGCTCGGCTCGCTCCGTCGGATGGGCGCAGGTCGGTGAACGGTGGCGCGTGGGCCGGGTGGCCGAGCCCGACCTGGCGGGGCACCCGTGCCTTGCGCGGTGCCCGTCCTCAGGTCGCCCAGGGGCCCGGCGTCGTGGCCTCGGGGCCGGCCGAGCCGGGGGCGTACGGCTCCGGCTCGGCACCGATGTGGGCCGGCGTCACGATGCGCCAGCCCTCGACGACGTCGGCCAGCTGGGCGAAGTGTCGCTGCGAGCCCGACAGCGCGTTGTCGAGCATCGTGGCGTAGTCGCCGAGTGCCGCGTGGTCGTCGGGGACGGCGATGCACGTGACCGCCTCGCGCAGGCCGTGCGAACGGTCGTCGGGGTCGAGCACGCCCACGACGAACTCGACCGACGACGACGGCTTGAGCCGGAATCGCAGCTGGTTGGGCGGCTGGCCGTCGGCCGGCCTGAGCGTGATCGTCAACAGCGTCAGATCCTGGTCGAGCGCCTTCCCGGTCACGATGCGCATGGGAACGCCCCGCCAGCGGTCGCTGTCGACGGCGAGGCGGACGTCGGCGTACGTCTCGACGACGGAGTCGTCGGCGACGTCGTCGTGCCCGCGGTACCCCTCGTACTGGCCCACGACGACGTGCTCCGGGTCGATCGGATCGATGGCCGCGAGCAGCGCGGCGCGGGCGGCGTGGAACGACTCGTCGGTGTCGTCCGCCGGTTGCTCCATGAGCGCGAGGGCCAGCGTCTGCAGGAGGTGGTTCTGCACGACGTCGTCGATCGCGCCGACGCCCTCGTAGAACGAGCCGCGGTCTGCCGCGTCGCCGGTCTCACGCATCGCCAGCTCGACGGTTTCGACGAGTCGGGCGCACATCGCCGCGTCGACGAGCGGGTTCGCGTGGCGGAACGTCGAGAGGTTCTCGACCGACGCCTTGGCCAGGAAGTGGTCGACGATGAACAGCCGCTCCGGTGGGATCGCCTCGGTCAGTGTCTCGTACAGCTCGCACGCCGACTCGGCGTCGTCGCCGAACGGCTTCTCCACGACCAGGCGGGTGTGATCGGACAGTGGCGACTCGGCGATCGAACGGGCGAGATCGGGAAACGCCGACGGGGGGAGGGCGGCGTACACGACCGGGACCTCGGCGCCGCCGAGCCGCTGGTCGATCCGCTCGAAGGTCGCGGTCTCGCCGACGTCACCCTGCACGTACGACAGGTCGATGTCGTCGGGAACCCGGAGCGACGCGTCACCGACCGCGTCGCGCATCTTGGCGTGGAGATCGACGTCGGAGTACTCGCGCCGGCCGACGGCGATGACGGGGATGCGTAGTCGACCGGCCCGATGCAGGTCGGTCAGGGCCTCGAAGAGCTTCTTCTCTCCGAGGTCGCCGGTCAGGCCGAACATCACGAGGGCGTCGCCGCGTTCGGGGGCCGGCCCGTCGGGGTCGTGGTGGACGGGTGCGTGGTCAGGTTCGTGCATCGAGGGCCTCGTCGAGGTGGACGGCGGCGCTGATCAGCGCCAGGTGGGAGAACGCCTGGGGATAGTTGCCGAGCAGCCGGCCGTCGGGGCCGATCTCCTCGGCGAACAGCCCGGCGGGGCTGGCGTAGGTGAGCAGCCGATCGAACAGCCGGCGCCCCTCGTCGACGCGCCCGGCGCGCGTGAGCGCCTCCACGTACCAGAACGAGCAGATCAGGAACGACCCCTCGGAGCCACCGACGCCGTCGTCGACGACGTCGGTGTCGTACCGATCGACCAGCGGCCCGTGGACCAGTTGCTCGTCGATCGCCGCGAGCGTCGACATCCAGCGAGGATCGGCGCTGGGCACGAACTTGACCAGCGGGGCGAGGAGGATCGAGGCGTCGACGTCGTCGCCGCCGAACGTGCGCGTGAACGCGCCGAGCTCGTCGTTCCAGCCCTGATCGAGCAATTCGGCGTGCATCTCGTCGCGGGCGGCTCGCCACCGGTCGAGGTCGGCCGGGCGGCCGCGGCGCTGGGCCATCCGCATGGCCCGCTCGAGTGCCACCCAGCACATCAGCACCGACGACGTGTGTCGCTCGTTCTCGCTGCGGATCTCCCAGATGCCGGCGTCGACGTCGCGCCAGTGCTCGATGACGTGCTCGACGAGGGCGCGGATGTGTTCCCAGGTGTCGATCGAGAGGCCGTCGCCGTGACGGTCGGTGAGGTAGAGCGAGTCGATCAGATCGCCGTAGACGTCGAGCTGGACCTGGTCGCTGGCGGCGTTGCCGATGCGGACCGGTGGGCTGTTCGCGAAGCCGCTCCAGTGGTCGAGGACGAACTCGGGCACGTGGCGCTCGCCGTCGAGGTCGTACAGCGGCGCGAGCGGCCGGTCGTGGTCCTCGCAGCCGTCGAGACGCGCGACCAGCCAGTCGGCGAAGGCCTCGGCCTCGCGGACGTGGCCGAGCTCGAGCAGGGCGTACACCGTGAACGCGGCATCCCGGATCCACACGTACCGGTAGTCCCAGTTGCGGTCGCCGCCGATGCGCTCGGGGATGCTCGTGGTCGCCGCTGCGATCATCCCGCCCGAGGGCCGGTGGATGAGCAGTGCGAGCGCGAGGGCCGATCGCTCGACCGCCTGGCGCCAGCGACCTCGGTAGGTGGTCGAGGCGGACCACTGCTGCCAGTGGACGACCGTGTCGGCGACGGCCCGGCCGATCTCCGCGATCCGCTCGTCGGCCGTCTCGTCGCCCGGCGGCTCGGGACCGAGGTCGAACACGACCGAGTCGGACTCGGTGACCGTGAAGTCCGCGACGATCTCCGTGTCGTCGACCCGGAGCGGGACACACGACCGCAGGTAGAGCTCGTCGTCCGCCCAGCGCACGGCGACGCTCTGGTCGTCGAGGACGTCGAGGTTGGCCGGCTGACGGCCGTAGTCGGGCCGCGGACGCACGCGCACGGTCATGGCGACCGAGCCCTTGACGCAGGTCACGCGGCGGACCAGACGGCGACGGCCGTGCATCGCCATCAGGTCCTCGATCTCGACGATCCCGTCGTCGGCGTGGAAGCGCGTGATCAGGACGTTGGTCTCGGAGAGGTACAGCTGCGCGCTGTCGGTCACCGCCGCGTCGTCCGCCGGCCGGATCGTCCAGTCGCCGCCGTCGTCGTCGAGCAGCCCACCGAACACCGACGGGGAGTCGAAGCGCGGCCAGCACCACCACTTCACCGATCCGGTGTTCTCGACGACCGCGAGGGTCTCCATGTCGCCCACGATGGCGTGGTCTTCGAGGTAGGCGCGATCGCCTGGAGGAGTGGGAGGCACGGCCGAAAGGTACCCCGCCGCGGCCGATCCGAACCCGCGGAGCTGGTGCCGCGACGGCGGCTCCGTCAGGCGGTCGCCGCGGGTGTGGTGACCGGCGCGGTGACGTCGGGCGCAGCGTCGACCGTCACGAAGCGCTCTCGGTGACGACCGACGATCGATGCTCCTGGACGGCCCGATCGGCCGTGGCGGCCAACCGCTGGAGTCGATCGACCGCCGCCGTGCGCAGGCAACGATCGACGTCCGGCACGGTGAGGCACGATGCCCACACGGCCCGCCCGGCCATGAATCCGGACGCACCGGCTCCACATGCGATCTCGACGGCGAGCCTGAAGTCGCCCTCGGCCACGCCCGACGACGGGACGACCCACGGCGATTCGACGGCGGCGGTGATCGCCGCACACCGTTCGCGCAACACGTCGGGATCGCCGTGCGCGCGACCGGGCATCTCGACCGAGTAGAGGTCGGCGCCGCACCGCCCGAGTTCGTCGGCTGCGCGGACGACGGCATCGTCGAGGCGCCACGTCGCGACGTCGGAGAGCGGCTTGCGGCAGATCGACTCGACCACGCTCAGCAACCCGGCGTTCGCGCACATCTCGACGAACTCCTCGACCATCCGGACGCGGCGTGATGCGGGCTGGTCGGGGCGATGGAGCACGAGCAGCCGCAGTGCGACACCGCCGTGATCGCGGACGTGGACAGGATCGATGCGCCGGTCGATCTCGATCTCGCCGACGAGCTCGCCGTGGGCGCTGAGGAACTGATCGGCCGACGAGATCAACCCGCAGCCGTCGGCGACGGCGCCCTCGGCGAGGGCGCGGTCGAAGGCGAGCTCCCGGTCGATCAGCACGGCCGAGGCGTACGGTGTCAGGCGCCGCGCAGCGGCCAGCTTGAAGTCGACGACCTCGCCGTCGCTCACCGGCCGCGGCGCATGTCGGGCAGTCGTCATCATCGTCCGCAGCGCCTCGCGCTGGTCGATGGCGAGGATCGCGAACGCTCCGCTCGGGCGACGGAGGACGTCGAGGGCGGGCGCCGGGGTCACGGCGTGCTCCGATCGCGGACGACCGGGGCCGGGCAGCCGGAGCGTCCGCGGATTGGCCGGCGTACCCGATCGGGGCGACCGAGCGCGTCGACGCCGATCGACGACAGCGGGACAAGCGACATCGGATCGAGCCTCCTTCTCGTCGAGCGTATGCATGTCCGGACGTTCCGGTCAGGGGCGAACGTCCCGAACCTGCGCCCGTACCACGTGCAGTAGGTTCGCCGTGTGGCGACGTGGGACGAGTTCGCAGCTGGGGTACCCGTTCTGGCGGCGGCCATTCGGGATCGGTTCGCGTCGAACCTGCACCACGTGGTGGGCACGATCCGTCCCGACGGATCACCGCGGCTGAGCGGCAGCGAGGTGACCTTCGCCGGCGGCGAGGTGTCGATCGGGATGATGGCCCGATCGCGCAAGCTCGCCGACATCGAACGCGACCCCCGCGTCGAGATCCACAGCGCACCGTTGGAGGACGATCTCGCGGGCGGCGACGCGAAGCTCGCCGGGCGGCTCCGCCGCACCGGCACGGTCGGCGACGACGAGGGGTTCATGTTCGCGCTCGACCTCGAACGGGCGAGCCTCGTCCGCGTCGACGGTGACGAGCTCGACATCACCGTGTGGACCCCCGAACGCGGCGCCCGGACCATGCGCCGCAAGTAGCCGCCGTCGGCGAGAGCGCCGTGACGGCGCCGGTCCCGACGGTGACTGCCCGACCCAGACCGGACGCGTGAACTTGTTGCCGCCGATGTG
The DNA here is from genome assembly GCA_965601765.1 of uncultured Ilumatobacter sp. Taxonomy (GTDB): domain Bacteria; phylum Actinomycetota; class Acidimicrobiia; order Acidimicrobiales; family Ilumatobacteraceae; genus Ilumatobacter. Next base: position 7,554 of record CBFCWS010000008.1, read on the forward strand.
CGCAGCAAGTTCACGCGTTCGCCGGGTTGGGACCGGGGTCGGATGAGTTCGCCAGGCCCTCGCCGGCCGGGCGGCCGGGTCGCTGTCTGCGCCCACCGTGTGCAGGAGTGACGGCTTCGGGTTAGCGTCGTGCCGTCGTCACCCCCCGACCCCTGTTGGAGGACCACATGGATCGCACCGAGATGCGTGAGGCGTTGACCGCGCTCGCGTCGAATCACCGCTGGACCTGGCACTATCGAACCGCCGAGCTGCTCGACGAGCTACCCACCGCCCGCGCCGAACGTCATCCGGCGAGCGCGGTCCGTGCGCTCACCGACGACGAGCTCGACGAGCTCGTCGCGAGCGACGCGTTCGTTGCCACGGTCGTGGAGCGCGTGGCGATCCTGAGGGCGGTGATGGAGACCGCCGTCACTGCACCGGACATCGTCTACTTCTCGGCCGAGTTCGGCATCAGCGGGCGGGTACCGCAGTACTCCGGCGGCCTGGGGATCCTCGCCGGCGACCATCTCAAGTCGGCCAGCGACCTGCGGCTGTCGTTCGGTGCCGTCGGCCTCTTCTACCGCCACGGGTTCTTCCGCCAGGAGATCGTCGACGGCGGTCAGGGCGAGCGCTTCGAGACCTATCAGGCCGAGGACTTCGGGTTCGCCGACACCGGGCTCGTCGTCGACGTCCCGATCGCCGATCGCAACGTGCAGGCGAAGGTCTGGAAGATGGACGTCGGCCGGGTGCCGCTCCTCCTGCTCGACACCGACGTCGACGGCAACAGCGACGCCGATCGCCGGATCACCGATCGCCTCTACTCCGGTGACTCCCTGCACCGGCTGCACCAGGAGCTCGTGCTCGGCGCCGGCGGTGCGCGCGCCGTCGCCGCGATGGGCTGGCGCCCGGGCGTGTACCACTCCAACGAGGGCCACGCCGGGTTCCTCGCCCTCGAGCTGATCGATGCGCACCGCCGTCCCGGCAAGGCGCGCGACCTGCACACCGCCGTCGACCAGGTGCAGCCCCACGTGCTGTTCACGACCCACACGCCGGTCCCGGCCGGCATCGACCGCTTCGACCGCGGCATGATCGAGCCGTACCTGCGGCCGTGGGCCGCGGCGTGGCGCGACGACATGGGCGAGCTGCTCGGCCTGGGCGCCGAGGCCGACCACAACGTGTTCAACATGGCGGCGCTGTGCCTGCGGGTGTCGTCGCGTGCGAACGGCGTCTCGAAGCTGCACGGCGAGGTGAGCCGCGAGCTGTTCTCGGCGATCCCCGGTGGCGCCGAGATCACCTCGATCACCAACGGGGTGCACGGCCGGACCTGGATCAGCCCGGAGCTCCAGTTCCTCCTCGACGATCATCTCGGCCGCGGTTGGGATCTCGGCGAGGCCGACGCCTGGGCGCACATCGACGACATCCCGACCGACTCGATCGTCGCGACCCGGCAGGCGACGCGACGGCAGCTCGCCGCCCTCGTGGCCGGGCAGGGCCACGAGCTCGAAAGGGATGCGCTCGTGTTCGGCTTCGCCCGCCGATTCGCCACCTACAAGCGGGCGACGCTGCTGTTGCGCGACCGGGAACGGATCGCCGCGCTGCTCGCCGACGACGACCACCCGGTCCACATCGTCTTCGCCGGCAAGGCGCACCCGGCCGACGAGCCGGGCAAGGCGCTCCTGCGCGAGATCGTGGCCTTCGCGAACTCACCGGAGGCGAACGGGCGGTTCACGTTCGTCCCCGACTACGACATCGAGGTCGCGCGTGGCCTGTACTACGGCTCCGACGTGTGGTTGAACAACCCGATCCGACCCCGCGAGGCGTCGGGGACGAGCGGCGAGAAGGCGGCGCTGAACGGTGCGCTCAACTGCTCGATCCGCGACGGCTGGTGGGCCGAGATGTCCGACGGTACGAACGGCTGGGACATCCCGATCTCCCCGGCGCTCGACGAGGCCGTGCGTGACGACGAGGAGGCGGCGGCGCTGGTCGGCCTGCTCGGCGAGATCGCAGCCGAGTTCCACGCCGACGAGCGCGGCGTGCCGTCGGCGGCGTGGATCGCACGCATGCGGCACAACTGGACCACCCTCGGGCCACAGGTCCTCGCGACGCGCATGGTCGCCGACTACCGAGACCGGCTCTACCAGCCGATGCTCGACGCCCTGAAGTAGCGGACATCTGGAAATCTAAGGTCAGGCCCCACCTGTCCCGACAGTTGGGGCCTGACCCCAGATGTCCTCAGAGCTCGCGGAGGAGGGTGAACTCGGCTTCGATGCCGCGGGCGACGTCGGCGAGATCGGGGATCACGTCACGGTCGCTCGTGATGCCGAAGAAGAGCTGGTCGTCGTAGGAGAGCACGGCGATCGTCAGGCCCTCGTGGTCGACCACCTCGACGTACGGGTACGCCCGTCGCATCCGGGCCCCGTGGAAGTACAGCGGCATCGGCGGGCCGGGGATGTTGGTGATCACGAGGTTCATCGGGATCTGCTGGCTGACGAAGCGCGTGAGCGGCCCGGCGAGCGGGGTGATCGCATCGGCGATCTCGATGATGGTGTCGGCGCCGGCCGCGCTGCCCGATTCCTTCATCTCGGTCGTCGCCGTGTGCACGAGCTCGAGTCGCCTGGCCGGATCGGGCTCCGAGACGGGGAGCTCGACGACGGCGACCGAGATCAGGTTGCCGAGCGTGTCGTCGCGCTCGTCGTCGCCGCGGACCGAGATCGGGACCATCGCCTGGAGCGTGCGGTCGTGGACGTCGGCGCCGTGATCGACGAGGAATCGCCGGAGCGCACCGGTGCACGCCGTCAGCACGACGTCGTTGAGCGTGACGTCGAAGCGCTCGCGGATTGCTCGGACGCCGCCGATCGGCACGTCGGCGCTGACCCACCGCCGATGGGGTGACACGTCGCGATTCCACGGCGCATCGTCGGGCTTGGACGTGAAGCTGATCGCGGTGCGCACGGCGTTCGCGGTCGTCTCGATCGCCGGGAGCGGATCGCGCAGCGCGCGGACAGCGGCGTCGGCGGCCCGGATCGGGAACGTCATGTACTCGCGCACCGCCTGGCGGAGCAGTTGCTCGTCGGTCGGGGCCGGCCGGGGCGACCACGGCGGAGCGGGTTCGCCGTCGTCGGGGGTCTCCTCGCCGACGTCGAGGATCGCCAGTGCGAGGTCGACGTTGGCGATGCCGTCGCCGAGCGCGTGGTGGGTCTTGAGGACCAGGCCGACGTCGTCGTCGGCGAACCCGTCGACGAACCACATCTCCCAGAGTGGCCGCGCCCGATCGATCGGCAGCGACTGGAGGCGACTCATCAACGTCGCGAGCTGGACGTCGTCGCCCGGACGTGGGATCGAGGTCAGCCGGACGTGGAAGTCGAGGTCGAAGTGCGCGTCGTCGACCCACACCGGCCGGCCCTGACCGAACGGGACCTCCATCAGCCGCTGGCGCATGCGCGGCACGCGGTGCAGGCGCCGCTCGATGTGGGCCCGCAGCTCGTCGAAGCGCAACCGTCCGTCGGCGTCGCGGAGCGGCGCACCGTCGAGGACCGACAGCGAACCGACGTGCTGGGGCTCGTGGTCGGTCTCGATGCGGAGGAAGGTCGTGTCCTTGGCCGAGAGTCGCTCGTAGAACACGTCGTCGGTCACCCGCTCGAGTCTGCCAGCAGTGCGGCGACTCCGGTCGAGCGCGGGGTCGTGTCGCGGGGCGGCGCCGTCGGTGATGTCCTCAGGTCGCCCCGACGAGGGTCGGCAGGAGTGCGGCCGCGACCTCGGCCGGGCGTTCCTCGTGGGCGAAGAGACCGGCGCCGGCGATCTCGGTGAGGTGCGCGTCGGGGAAGGTGTCGACCATCTCGCGCGCCCACGCGATCGGGAAGAAGCGGTCCTGGTCGCCCCACACGAGATGGACGGGGACCTCGATCCGGCGGTGCAGATCGCCGAGCTCGTGCACGAACCGGGGATCGAAGCTGCGGAGCACCTGCATCGACTGGCGTCGGCGTACCGGGTCGGTGTGGAGGGGTTGGAGGAAGAACTCGTCGAACTCACCGTCGAGCAGCGAACGGTCGGCGAAGGCGTCGCCGAGCACGAATCCGTTGCGCCGCAGCCGCGGCTGCCCGGCGAGCCAGCCGAGCGCCCCGCCGAAGCCGGGCACGTGGCGACCGGCGAGGAACGACCGGAAGCGCCAGCTGAACCGCTGCTGCTCGGTGTCGATCAGACCCATCGATCGCAGCCGGGGGTCACCGGCGACCGCGTGGCGGACGATCATCCCGCCGCTGTCGTGGCCGACCACCGACACACGCTCGAGGGCGAGCTCGTCGAGGACACGTCGGACCGACTCGATGTGGTGGTCGATCGACGGCGCCGTGCCCGGTGCGACCCGGCTCGACCCTGCGCTCGGCAGGTCGATGAGGTGGCAGGTGACGTGGTCGACGAGGTGCGGGAGCAGCAGCCGGAACGTCGCGCCGCTGACCGGCCATCCGTGCACGAACAGCACGTCGGGTCCGGTGCCGACGCGTCGATACGCGACCTCCGCACCGTCGACGTCGATCCATCGCTCCGGGTCGGCGCGGAACAGGTCGGCGGCGGCAGCGGACGTGAGCGTGGGCATGTTCGGCTTCTCCTGCGGTCGGGGCCCACCGGGACGGACCCCGGCGGTGCGGTCCACTGTGGACGAGCGACGCCACGCCCGCAACGAACCGGGGAGGTAGGTGCGCCGCCGGCTGCGTTCCCGTACCGTCCACCGGGTGGCGACGAGCGATCGGACGGCCGGCCTGTACCCGGCGCTCCTCAAGCACTGGCGGCGGCGCAGCGGCCTGAGCCAGCTCGACCTCGCCCTGGCGGCCGACGTGTCGGCTCGCCACGTGAGCTTCCTCGAGACCGGACGCTCGGTGCCGAGCGCCGAGATGGTCGTCCGGCTCGCGACCACCCTCGGGGTGCCGCTGCGGCACGTCGATGCGATGCTCGACGCCGCCGGCCACGCCCCGATCTACGGTGAGCGCGGTGCGACGATGTCGCCGGCGGTGCGCGGGGCGATCGACCTGATGAAGCGGCATCACGAGCCCTTTCCGATGGTCGTCGTCGATCGCTCGTACCGGGTCGTCGACCTCAACACGGGCGCTCTCGCCGTGCTCGGCAACGTGCTGGGGAACGCGCCCGGTCACACCGGCGCGCCGACCGGTGGACTCAACCTGGCGCGCCTCACCTTCGACCCCGACGGCGCGCAACCGTTCATCGTCAACTTCGACGAGGTCGGCCGGCAGCTGCTCTGGCGGCTCCAGCGCGAGGTGCTCGCCGAGCCCGACGAGCACGAGCTGCGCGAACTGCTCGACGACGTGCTCTCGCTCCCGACGGTCGACGAGGCCTGGCGCGACGTCGATCTCGCGGCCCCGTCCGATCCGGTGCTCGTGCTGCACCTGCGGCGTGACGACGTCGAGTTGCGCTTCCTCACGATGATCACGGTGTTCCAGGCGCCCCAGAACGTCGACGTCGAGCAGCTGATGATCGAGACGTGGTTCCCCTACGACGATGCGACCGCAGCCCGATGTCGTGGGTGGGCGGCGGCGAGCGACCCACGAGGCGATCGAGCCGACTGACCTCGCGCTCGCCGATCCGCGAGCGCGACGATCACCCCTCGGCGATGAACGCCAGCAGCACGTCGGCCAGTTCCTGACCGCGGTCCTCCTGGACGAAGTGGCCGCCGCCCTCGATCGTGACGTGGCGATCGTGCTGTGCCCCGGGGATCCGCTTGAGGAACGGCCGGTCGGCACCCCGCGTGATCGGGTCGCTGTCGCTGAAGCAGCACAGCCACGGCCGCTCGAACCGGGACAGCACCTCCCAGGCGGCGATGTTGTCGGGACTCGCCGGGTCGTCGAGGCTCGTCGGCACGAGGGTCGGGAAGACGCGGGCGCCGGCCTTGTACGTCTCGTCGGGGAACGGCGCGTCGTAGGCGGCGACGACGTCGGCCGCGAGATCGGTGGTCGTCGACCTCTCGACGAAGGCACCGACGGGGAACCGGGGGACCACCTGGCTGAAGCGCTGCCAGTCGAGGAACGCCTGGGGAGGTTCGCCGTACCCGGTCGGCATTCCGGTGTTGCTCACCGCGACCCGGGCGAAGCGGTCGGGCGACTCGGCGACGAGCCGCAGTCCGATGAGCCCGCCCCAGTCCTGGCAGAACAGCGTCACGTCGCGCAGGTCGAGGTGGTCGATCAGCAGGGAGCGCATCCAGGCGACGTGCCGGGCGTAGGTGTAGTCGGACCGCTCGGTCGGCTTGTCGCTGCGTCCGAACCCCACCAGATCGGGGGCGACGACCCGGTGGCCGGCCTCGACCAGCGGCGGGATCATGTGGCGGTACAGGTAGCTCCACGACGGCTCGCCGTGCATGAGCAGCACGGGTGCCGCATCGCGAGGGCCCTCGTCGACGTGGTGCACCCGGAGCGTCCCGCCGTCGCCGTCGTCGATGTCGGTGTAGTGCGGCTCGTAGGGGAAGCCGGGCAGGTGCCCGAAGCGGTCGTCGGGTGTCCGGAGCGTGTCCATGTCACATGCTGACCGATCGGACGCAGGTCACCTCGGGTCGGGACGGCGAGCCGGCCGGGACGTCGCATGCGACAGGGTGCCGGTGGCCGACTCCGTCGCGGCGGTCGCCGCCGTGCTCGTGTCGATGTCGGTCGGGCCACGCGGCGGGCGTGAGCCGAGCGATCGGGCGGCCAGGAAGAGTCCGAGGGCGGGAACCGACGTCGCGATCCACAGCGCGGCCTCGTAGCTGCCGAGCGTGCTCTTGACCAGCGCGAAGAGCGCCGGTCCGATCGCACTGCCGATCACCATCGTGCTCATCTGGAACCCCGAGATCGCCCCGAGATGACGGCGCCCGAACACCTTCGGGAGTGCCGCCGTGGTCAGTGCGGAGAAGCAGCCCTGGGAGAGCCCCCACGCCGCGATCGTCACGAGCGCCCACACGGGCCGGTCGAGACGGATCACGCCGATGTACATCACGACTTGCGCTGCGCTCATCGCAGCCGCGACGACGATCGGATCGATGCGATCGATCATCCATCCGGTCAGCAGGGTGATCGGCACGCTCACGAACGCGATCGGGACGAAGATCCGGACGATCTCGTCGTCGCCGATGCCGAGCTCCGCGCCCAGGTCGACGATGTGGAACGTCAGCGCCGTCGACGTGATCGCCATCGCGATCACCGGGAGGCTGATCGTCCAGAAGCGCACGTCGCGCAGGGCCTCGGCGCGAGTTGCGTCGCGATCGGTCCCGATGGCCGCCGGGCCGCCCGACGGCACGGGTGCGGCGGCCGCCGTCGTGCGACGCGATTGGTCGATCACGAGGCCCGATTCCTCCGGGCTGTCCCGGAAGAGCACGATCACCGTCGTCCCCACGACGACCACGAGGGCCAGCGCCAGCAGCCGCCATGCGGTGCGGAAGCCGTCGATGTCGATGAGGGCGAGCAGGATCGCCGGGGTCGCCGCGAAGGCGAAGCTGACGAACGCCCCGGAGATCGACGTGACCACGCCCCGTCGGCGATCGAACCATCGTGCGACCATCGTGCGCGACGACAACGTGAGCAGTCCCTGGCCGGTGAAGCGGAGGCAGCCGAAGCCGATGCTCATCACCGCGAGGCCGGCGGCCGTGCTCATCGGCCCGACGAAGCTCAGGCCGGTGAGCGTGGCCGCGAGGCCCACCGTCGCGACGATGGCGACGACGCGTGAACCGTACCGATCGAGCGCCCGCCCGGCGCGGGGGAGCAGCAGCCCGCTCACACCGGTGCCGACGAGGTAGGCGATCGAGAGTTGCAGCCGAGTGAGGCCGGTGCTGTCGGTCAGGTGATCGGTGAAGACGCTGACGCCGGCGGTCTGGCCGGGCACGGATGCGATCGTGCCGATCGTGCCCGCGGCGAGGATCGCCCAGCCGTAGTAGAACCGGACCCGGGCAGGGTCGAACGGCCACCGGCCGGTCGCCCGGCGATCATGGGTCACCGAGCCACGCTACTGGGGCGTCGCCACCGCACGTCAGCCTCCGGAGGGTGCACACGGTGCCAGGTCGAGCGTGGCGTCGTAGTGCGCGATGGTGTTGGCGGCCGGTGCGCTGATCCTGAGCGATGCCCGCGCCGCCTCGGATCCCGGATCGGTCAGCGCCGCCGAGAACGCGCTCCGGAGCTCGTCGATGCGTTCGGCGCCGAGTGACGCGCGCGCGACGAAGGGTGGGGTCGGGATCCTCGGCCCGGTGCCGATGCGGCGCAGGTCGGTGACGAGGGCGGGGTCGTCGACGCCGATCAGCGCGAGCGACCAGGAGTCGATGCACGCCAGGTCGGCGGTGCCCGACCGGAGGGCTCGCAGGCTGTCGAGGTGGGCGTCCGTGAACGACGTCGACACCGGCGCGGTGTCGCCCGGTCGGTCGATGGCCGCGAGCAGGCTGATCCACCCCGAGAGGCTGTCGACGCTGTTCGCGACCACCCGGGGCGGGTCGCCGGTGGCTCGGCCTGCGAGGAGTCCGTCGAGGTCGGCGTCGTGGGGCGTGACGAGGACGCTGCGGTAGTGGCCGTCGCCGTCAGCGTCGTCGATGTCGAGCGACACCGAGCCGACCAGCCGCCATGTGTCGCGGTGCTGTGCGGCGAAGGGCCAGCCGCACATCTGCGCCACGAGGCAGTCGGGATCCGACCACCGCGCGTGCACGTCGTCGCTGCGGGTCAACGCGGCGGGCAACCAGGTGGCGCGCGCACGGATCTCTGCCCACACGGCGTCCCACGCTGCGTGGAACGCCGGGAAGGGGTACATCCCGAGCTCGACGTGCGGCCGCCCGAGACGAGTCACGATGCGCCCGTGGGGAGGGACATGCCGGCACGCTACCGACCGATGCCCTGCGCATGCAGGCGGAGCGGCCCCCGCTCGGTCGCACGACAGCGAGGGACCGCTACGAGGCGTCGGCCGCGAGATCGGCGGCCATGCGGTCGACGTAGCGCTCGACCGGCACGGGGAAGCATCGTCCGGCTCCCATGGGCGCCCGGAACGGTCGCCACTCGCCGGGCGCCTGGGCGAGGCGGTCGCTCACTGCGTAGATCACGGCCGGGTTGAACCCCAGTCCGCTGTGGCTGCCGTACACCTCGATGTTCTCCCGCCCCGGGCCGACGTCCTCGATGCACTGCCACCACCTGACCACGCCGTCGGTCCGGGTGTAGATCGCCGTCGTCGGCACCGGCAGCGGCGCCGACGCGGACCCCGCCTGCTCCTCGGCGCGCACCAGGTGCAGCGGCCGGAGACGTTCGAACATCGCCGAGGCCGCGGATCGGTCGTACCGGCGGAGGCGGAACGGGCTGCCGAGCGTGATCACCTGGCGGACCATCGGTGCGAACTCGCGCGCCAGACGGCGGGCGTAGATGCCCCCCAGGCTCCATCCGATCAGGCTGACGGGGGCGTCGTGCCGTTCGTAGAGCTGGGTCAGGCGTTCGACCAGCCCCTCGACGATGTGCGCGGTCGGACCGAGGTTGCTGCCCAGCCTCCAGCCGTGCACCCAGTAGCCCTGACCGCGGAGGATCGAGCGCAGCGGCACGGTCGACGGATCGGCGGCGAGGAAGCCCGGTAGCACGAGCACCGGGTGCCGGTCGCCGCGACCGATCAGTCGGAGCCACGGCGCGGCGGCGACGGCAGCTCCGAGCTCGAACGCCGCCCGCGATTCGAGCACGCGGAGCCATGTCGCCGGCGCAGCGGTTCGGTCGCTGCCCTCGATCCCCACGTATCGCACCCTAGGGCCTGCGGCGTCGCGGATCACGAGCCGGTCGGCACGGTCACCGCTGCTCAGCGCTCTGCGATGTGGACGTCGCCGTTGTCGTCGGCGACGGTCACCTCGTGCGCCGAGTCGACGTCGGTGCGGACGTCGACGCGTTCGTCGGCGTGGTCGACCGACACCGCACGTCCGGACAGCGCGACGATCGCCGCGGCGGCGAGAGCGAGGTGCGGGAGCTCGACGAGCGGGAGGGTTGCCATGTGGTCATCGTCGCGGCGACGGCGGTGTGTCCGACATGGAGCGACCTCGTGTCCCGGTGGAGGGGGAAACCCCACCCGTGAACCGCCGGCGACCCGCCTGCGAGGATGGGGCCATGACCGCTGCCGGCCCACCGACCGCCCAGGAGATGATCGAACGGCTCGGGCTCCGGGCGCACCCCGAGGGCGGGCACTATCGCGAGACGTGGCGGGGGTCACCCGACGAGGGTGGTCGTCCGGTCGGCACCGCGATCCTGTTCCTGCTCGCGGCCGGGGAGCGGTCGCACTGGCATCGGGTCGACGCCGCGGAGGTCTGGCTGCACCACGAGGGCGACCCGCTCCACCTCGAGGTCGTCGCGTCCGGGTCCGCGCAGCAGGTCACACGTCTCGGGCCGGCGTCTCACGCCGAGTCGTCGGACGACGCGGTCCCGCAGGTGGTGGTGCCACCCGGTGCATGGCAGTCGGCCGAACCGGCCGCCGCCGACGTCGGATGGTCGCTGGTGTCGTGCGTCGTCGCGCCGGGCTTCGAGTTCGACGGCTTCGAGCTCGCCCCGCGCGGGTGGACGCCTGCCGATCCCGACACCGACCGGACGGACTGACGCCCGTGCTCGCGAAGGTCTCGAAGGGGCGGCACGCCGTCGTCGGGGCCGCCATCGGGGGCTCGGCGCTGCTGGCGGCGACGGGAGTGATCGGCGCGTCGTACCCGGAGCGGTTCGACAGCTGGCAGTCGGTGCTCACACCGGCCGGCGGCGACGCCGTGCGGATCGACGACACCTTCGACCAGGACTTCGGGTCGAACGAGCGTCGCGGCCACCTGCGGTTCATCGAGCACGACTTCGGGGCACCGACCGACATCACCGCCTCGTCGGAGAGCGCGCCGGACGATCTCGGTGTGACCGATCTCGGCGTCGCCACGCGGGTGGCCGTCGGTGACCCGGACGTGACGATCACCGGCCGGCACCGCTACGAGGTCGGCTACACGCTGCCCGACGCCCGCGTCTCGACGGGCGGGCTCGCGGTCGACGTGCTCAGCCCGAGCGACGACCCGTCGAGTGCGCTCGAGATCGGAACGTTCGAGGTCGTCGTCACCGGCTTCGTGCTCGACGACCCGGTCTGCACCTTCGGACCGGCCGGCTCGACCGAGCGGTGCGACTTCGTCGAGTCACGCGACGGCTTCCACCGCGCCGTGGTCGAGCCCCTCGAGGAGGGGGCCGGGGTCACGGTCGGCGGGACGATCGTCGCGGTCGGCGATCCGGAGCCCGTCGAACCGCCGCCGCTCCCCGAGCGTCGTTCGTCGTCGCGCGGGCTGGTCGCGCTCGGCACCGCCGGGCTCGGCACGCTCGGCGCGTTCGGCGTGTACCGATGGGCGCGCCACCGGGGTCGCAACGAGGTCTTCGCGGGCGGCGCCGCCGACGCCGCGTTCGGCGAGCTCCCACCGCCCGGCAGCCCGGCGACCGCGCCGCCGGTGTCGGTCGTCACCGACGCCGAGCTCAACGAGCTGGCGACCATCGAGTTCGTCCCGCCCGACGGCATCGACCCGTGGGAAGGATCGGCCTTGCTGCGCGAGCGCCTCGACGACGACACGGTCGAGGCGTGGCTGTCCGGGTTGGCCGGTGCCGGTGCCGTCACGCTCGGCGACGACGGCGGCGAGCTGTCGATCGCGGGCGGACCCGACGTCGACCGGCTCGACCCGGTCGACCGGGCGCTGCTCCAGGGGATCCTCGACATCGACGACCCGTACGTCACCGGCGAGTACGACGCACGGTTCGCACGCGCGTGGGCCGCGATCGGCCGCTCGCAGCGGGAGCGGATCGGTCGGGCGGGCTGGTGGAAGCACCATCCGCCCGGTGGCGGGCTGTCGTCCGGGAGGTCACTCCGCGGGATCGTGCCGCTCGTCGTGTTCGCGGTGCTCCTCGTCGGATCGTCGGTGACCGCGATCGTCGGCCTCTTCGGGTCGTGGTCGGCCGCCCTCGCGTTCGGGCTGATCGTGCCGTCGATCGCGGCGTACGGCGCGTACCGGGTCCTGCTCCCGCAACGCTCCGCGGTCGGCTCGGCCCTCGCACTGCGGACCGAGTCGTTCCGCCGGTTCCTCCACGCCGGCGAGGCGCGCCACGTCGAGTGGGCGTGGGAGCAGGGCCTCCTGCGCGAGTACTCGGGGTGGGCGGTCGCACTCGGCGAGGCCGACGCATGGTCGAACGCGCTCGATGCGGCGAACGTGCCGCCGCCGGCGCGCGCGGTCGGTCTCGCGCCGATCATCGTCGCCCGCCGCGCCCCGTCGATCCGCCAGTCGCGCGTCCGACCGCATCAGTCGGGTGGTGGTGGGGGGTCCGCCGGCGGGTTCAGTGCCGGCAGCGTCGGCGGTGGTGGCGGCGGAAGCAGCCGGGGATCGTGGTGAGGAGCGATCATGTCGGGCATGAGTGAGTTCGTACCGAGCGCCGATCACGTCGAGGTGCGCGTCACCTGCGGTTCGGCCGACCTGGCCGACGCGATCGCCGAGCGTCTGGTCGCCGAGCGTCTGGCCGCCTGCGTGCACCGCTTCCCGATCCGGTCGATCTACCGATGGCAGGGCGTCGTCGAGCGTGACGAGGAGATCGTCCTGGCGGCGATCACGACGCGCCGTCGTGCACCGGCGGTGGCGGCCGCGGTGCGGGAGCTGCACGACGACGACGTCCCCGGGATCACGTGCGTCGATCTCGTCGCGGGCACGACCGACTATCTCGCCTGGGTCGACGCCGAGACGTCCTGAGCCGACACGTCCTGAGGCCCCGCCCCGGTCGGTCCGACGTCGCGACGTCCCGGCGGCGGACCCGGATCGGTCCGTCCGGCCCTTGTGGTCGGCGATCGCGAGGGCGACGATGGCGCCATGAGCACACGACAGCACTGGGACGTCCGCCTCGAGCTGACCGAGGACGCCGACCACTGCGAGGTGGTCGCCCACCTGGACACCGGCGACCGGGGCCTGCAGGGCGTCGGTCGGTCCCGGCGGAACCCGGCCGATCCGGTCCTGCCCCAGGTCGGCGAGGAGCTGGCGACGGCGCGTGCACTGCACGATCTCGCGCATCACCTCACCTCGGATGCCTGGGACATGATCGAGAACGCCGGCGCCACCCGCTGACCACCGGAGCCTCCCTCCGAGGCGCGCGTCAGCGGGCCCGGAAGCGACCGGGGGCGACCTCGGTCGCTTCGCCGCGCCGGAGCATGCGGTCGACGTGCATCTCGGCCGAGCGGGCTTCGACCGCATCCGCGAACACGTGCTCGACGTGGGGGCGGTAGATGAACCGGTGGGCCGCCATCTCGGCGATCGAGTGCGGTTCGGTCAGGAACTCGAGCATGGCCGCGTGGCGCCGGCCGATCACCGCGTGGAACGCATCGAGCAGTTCGACGAACTGGTCCCGGCCGGTGATGATCCCCCGGTGGTGGTAGGTGACGTAGTGCTCGGCGTTCTCGTCGCGCACCCGCAGCAGTGACTCCTCGAAGTCGTCCAGATCGCTCCAGACGTCGCCGTAGTACGGGCCGAAGCCGGTGAGGTCGATGTCGGAGAGGAAGAAGACGCCGCCGTCGATCCTGAACCCGGCGTGACCGCGCGTGTGGCCGGGGAGGTGGACCGCATCGATCCCGACGCCGCCGAGATCCCAGCGGTGCCCGTCCGCGAACCCCTCCGCGTCGGGCCGCGGGGTGTAGTGGAACTCCTCGACGATCTGCGCGGCGAAAGCCTCACGGACCTCACCGGTCAGCCCGTACACCTCCATCAGCCCGTCGAGCGACCGTGCGCCGGCCAGGTCGTCGTGGTGGATGTGGACCCGCGCATCGGCGAACAGGCCGAGCCCGGCGAGGTGGTCCTCGTGGCTGTGCGAGCAGATGACGGCGTCGATCGGCAGGCCGGCGCCGCCGCGCTCGACGACCGTGATCGACGGATCGATGATCACCGCCTCGCCGTCGCCGCGCACCACGACGGCGTTGCCCGAGGGGTACCTGCCGGCGTCGGCGCCGGGGAGCACGCTGACGCGGTCGGTGAGCCGGACCTCGTCAGCTCCCCAGTCGACCACCGCACCCACGTCCCGGAGTCTGCGTCGTCGGTGGCGCCGGGCACGAATCCGGGCGCCCGGCGCCGGGTCCGGGCGCCGGGGCGGTCACTCGGTCGGGCGCTTGACGAGGTTGAGGCTGGCGGAGTTGATGCAGTAGCGGTTGCCGGTCGGCTTCGGTCCGTCGGGGAAGACGTGACCAAGGTGGGCGCCACAGTTGGCGCAGCGGGTCTCGACGCGCACCATCCCCAGGCTGCGGTCCTCGACGTACTCGATCGTGTCGCCCGCCAGCGCCTCGTAGAAGCTCGGCCACCCGCAATGTGCGTCGAACTTGGTGTCGGACGCGAACAGCGCCGTGTCGCACACGACGCAGTGGTAGGTGCCGGGTGTCGTGGTGTCCCAGTACTCGCCCGTGAACGGTCGTTCGGTACCGGCCTCCTGGGTGACGTGGAACTGCATCGGCGTCAGCTTCAGCTTCAGGTCCTCGGTGCTCGGCGTGTCGGTCATGGCTCCAGGATCGCCGGTCGCGACGACGTTTCCGTCGTCGACCACTGGTGTTTTTCAGAAGGTTTCGCCGCGACATCTGGGGCCTGACCCCAGATGTCGCGGTGTCACGTCTCGTACTGGACCGCGGCGCGGTCGGACACGTTGGGGACGATCTGCTCGGCGATCAGCTGCTGGTGGTCGGGATGGTCCCGGTAGGCGGCGAACGCCTCGGCCGAGGCGAAGTCGGCGACGACCACGTAGTCGAAGTTGGTCGGCGCGGCACCGACGTTGGGTCCGTGCACGTAGCTCTCGATCTCGGGGATCTTGGGTGGGAGCGTGTCGAGGCCGGTGCGGATGGCATCGATCGCACCGGGCGCTGCGTCGTCGCTGAGGCGGAACATCACCACGTGTCGGAACATCGGGACTCCATCGTCGGGTTCGGTCGGTCAGATCAGTGGTACTGCTCGAGGATCGCCGACTCGGTGGCTCGCTCGAGCGACTCCTTCACGTTGCTGGCCAGATTCTCGTCGACGCCCTCGACCTCGGTCAGGTCGTCGACCGTGGCTCGCTGGAGGCGCGCCAGCCCGTCGAAGCCGCCGGCGATCTTCTCGGCGACCTCTTCCGGGAGCCCCTTCACGCGGTGCAGCATCCGCAGGCCCTGGGGCTGGATCGAGTCGTCGAGGGTGACGTCGCCGAGGTGGAGCGTCTTGAGCATCTGGCGGGCGTCGCTGACGTCGTCGTCGCGGAGCTGCGACATCTCCGCCAGCGTGTCCTCGACGTTGCGATGGGGCGGAAGGTAGTCGGCGATCACGTACTCGAACTCGTCGTCGACCTCGACGTTGATCTCGTCGACCTGCAGGCGGATGAGCCGGGCGTCGATCCCCAGCTCGACGATCATCGTCTCGATCTCGTCGCCGATGCGGTGCACCATCTCACCGCGCTGCATCACGGTCACGACGTTGCGCAGCGTGACGACGTCCTCGATCTCGAGGGCGTTGAGCCGCGACATCGCGTCGTCGAGGCGCTGCTTGTATCGCTCGAGCGTCTGGACCGCCTGGTTGGCGCGGTCGAGGAGACGACCGACCTCCTGGAGCTGTCGGCGCCCGCCGGCGGCGTAGACGTTGATGACACCCATCTCCTCGGATGCCGTGACGACGGGCACGTCGAGCGAACGGGCGACCCGCTCGGCGGTCCGGTGGCGGGTGCCGGTCTCGTTGGTGGGGACGGTCGGATCGGGGACCAGGTGGACGTTGGCGCGCTTGATGCGGCCACCGTCGTTGGAGATGATGATCGCACCGTCCATCTTGGCGAGCTCGGAGAGCCGCTGGGGGCTGAACGGCGCATCGACGAGGAAGCCGCCGGAGCAGATCTCGAGGACCTCGGGATCGTCCGACATGACGAGCAGCGCGCCGGCCTGGGCGTGGACGATGCGGTCGATGCCGTCGCGGAGCGGCGTACCGGGGGACACCCGGGCGAGCGCGTTGCGCATCGCCTCGCTGGCACCCCGGTACTCGACCATGCACGCATCGTACTCGGCCCCCTGTTCACGGGTCGCTGTCGCGCGGCGCTCCTCCGCGGTCGGACGATGGCTCGCAGCGGGCTCGGCGAAGACGGGGCGATCGCTGACCGTCGTTGACGACGGGGCGATCGCCGTCCGAGCTGTTCAGCCGATGCCGACGTGGGCGAGGGCCTCGGGCAGCGACGACACCCTGGTGAGGGCCAGGACGCCGCGATCGGTGGCCGGGGTCGACGCCGGGGTGACGGCGCGTCGGAAGCCGAGCCGTTCGGCTTCGACGAGCCGCCGGGGCGAGTGCGCGACCTGCCGGACCTCGCCGCCCAGACCGACCTCGCCGAACGCGACGACGTCGTCGGGCAGGGCGATCCCGGTGATCGCGCTCGCGACCGCCATGCACGCCGCGAGGTCGGACCCCGGCTCGCCGAGGCGCACGCCCCCCACCGCCGACGCGTAGACGTCGTGGGTGGCGGCGGGGATGCCGGCCCGTTGGGTGAGGACGGCCAGGAGCAACGCCAACCGGCCGGCGTCGATCCCCTGGGTGGTGCGCCGCGCCGGGACGTTGGGGAGTGCGGGCGAGGCTAGCGCCTGCACCTCCACGACGAGTGGGCGCCGGCCGTCGATGACCGGGGTCACCGCGGACCCGGCGACGCCGGGCCGCCGATCGCCGAGGAACAGCACGCTCGGATCGGGGACGCCGATCAACCCGTGGCCGGCCATCTCGAACAGACCGAGCTCGTCGGTGGGCCCGAAGCGGTGCTTGGCCGCACGGACGAGCCGGAGCGCGTGGTGCCGCTCGCCCTCGAAGGCGAGCACGGTGTCGACGACGTGTTCGAGCACCCGCGGCCCCGCGATCGACCCGTCCTTGGTCACGTGGCCGACGATCACGATCGCCACGTCGCGCCGTTTGGCCTCGCCGACCAGCCGCTGTGCGCAACCCCGGACCTGGGTGACCGACCCGGGCGCGGACTCGAGCGACGGGTCGTGGATCGTCTGGATCGAGTCGACGACGACGAGCTCGGGTCGGATCTCGTCGATCGCCGCGACCACGTGATCGACCACGGTGTCGGCGAGCAGCCACAGGTCGTCGCGGACGGCGGTCAGGCGCTCGGCGCGCATCCTCACCTGCTGCGCGCTCTCCTCCGCGGTGACGTAGAGCGCACGCCCGGGCACGGCGGCGAGCACCTGGAGCAGGAGGGTCGACTTGCCGATGCCGGGCTCGCCACCGAGCAGCGTCACCGAGCCGGGGACGAGCCCGCCGCCGAGCACGCGATCGAGCTCGTCGAGCCCGGTCGAGCAGGGGGTGCTCGACCGGGCGTCGACATCGCCGATCCGCTCCGCCGCTGCGCCCGCCGGGCCGATCGCCGGTGCGTTCGCGAGGGCGGGCGACTCGGCGAGCGTGTTCCACTCGCCGCAGCCCGAGCACCGGCCCGACCACTGCGGGTGGGACGCGCCGCAGTCGGTGCAGACGTGGTGGATCCGTTGACGGGCCATGTCCCGACATCATGACGAGGGGGTGTCCACCCGCCGGCGGCCCCTGCGGCCCGCGGGTCGTTCGCACGCCTGCGCCGTCCGAGCGGTTCGCGGGCGGCGCGGAAGATCGAGTGGTCGGGCGGGGTTCCATGGGCATGGCAACCGCGACCTGGAACGGCAGCGTCAACGCCGAGTCGGACGACACCGTCGTCGTCGACGGCAACCACTACTTCCCGATCG
>CBFCWS010000009.1:0-23088 GCA_965601765.1 uncultured Ilumatobacter sp.
CGCCGCCGAGCCGGCCGAGGCCGTCTGCCCGCCGGAGCTGACCGTCCAGACCGACTGGTTCCCCGAGCTCGAGCACGGCGGGACCTACCAGCTGATCGGCACGGAGGGCGAGATCAGCCAGGCCGATCTGAACTACTCCGGTCCTGTCCAGGATCAGTACGCCGTCGGCGGTCTGGAGTCCCTCGTCATCGAGACCGCACGGTTCGACAAGGTCAACGCGGCGGTGCTGCTCGACGGTGAGGCCGACATGGCGTACATCAACCTGTCGGACGTGATCAAGGACTCGGCGGCCGTCGACATGGTCGCGATCGCCAAGACGCTCGATCTCGACCCGCAGATGATCATGTGGGACCCCGAGCAGTACGACATCTCGGCGCCCGAGGACATCGCCGCGACCGGTGCACCGGTGTTGCACTTCGCCGGCGTGGCGTACATCGACTACATGGTCGGGTCGGGCTTCATGACCGAGGACCAGAAGGACCCGAGCTACGACGGCTCCGACGCGAAGTTCGTCGCCGAGAACGGCTCGCTCTTCCAGCAGGGCTTCGCGACCAACGAGGTCTACAAGTACGAGAACGAGATCCCATGGAAGGACGGAGCACCGGCCCCGGTCGACTTCTTCACCGTCGGCGACCTCGGATTCGACAACTACCCGGCCGCGATCACGATGATGCGCGACAAGGCCGAGGAGCTGTCGGACTGCCTCGACGTGCTCGTGCCCGTCATGCAGCAGGCGTGGATCGACTACCTCGACGATCCCGACCCGATCATGGACAAGATGATCGAGATCAACGAGGTGCACGCCGGGTTCTGGACGCTCAGCGAGGGCGTCAACTCGAACGGCTTCGCACTGCTCGAGGAGGGCGGGTTCGCCGAGAACAGCTTCGACGGCACCTACTGCAGCTTCGATCCCGAGCGGGTGCAGGGCCTGTACGACATCTTGAAGCCGATCTACGACGAACAGGGCGTCGAGATCGCCGACTCGATCGACGGCATCTTCACCAACGAGTACTGCGACGACGCCCCCGGTCGCTGACCCCGCCGGCCACGCTGTGGCAGCGATCCTGACGCCCGGACGCAGGATCGCTGCCACAGAATCCGGCGGCTGGTTCTCGGGCAGCGATTCCGCCGTGGGCGCGCAGGATCGCTGCCACAGAGTCCGAGCGGTGCGGCACCGGGCCGACGGTCACGCGGCCGGTCGGTGGCGGCGCCACCAGGTGGTCGGTCGCGAGCCGCGCAGGTCGCGCATGACCGCGTCGGCGGCGTTGCGTCCCGGTGCACCGAACACACCGGCGCCCGGGAACGTCGCCGCGCCCGACAGGTAGAGTCCGGAGATCGGTGTCCGGTAGCGCGTCGTGTCGCGGCGTGAGCCGAGCAGGGCGACCAGCGGGGATGCGGCGTACGCCGGGGTGTGACCGCGGTGCATCGAGAACTCGGTCTCGTAGCGGTCCGGCGTCATCGCCCGCCAGCGGTCGATGCGGAGCGTGTCCGGTTCGTACAGCTCGTCGAGCAGCCCCAGCCAGCGCTTCGGTTCGGGCGATCCGGGCCAACCCCCGGGATGGTCGTAGGGCGTGAACAGCACCTCGAGGCTGAGCACGTGCTCGTCGGGGGCGATCATCATGTCGGAGTCGATCGCCGTCGGGATGTTGACCAGCAGGCCCGGTCGCTCGTGCACGAGGCCTCGCGCCCTGAGATCGTGCGCCTCGGCCGTGTCGTCGGGGCTCGGGGCCACGATCGTGGTCGGGCCGAGCACGTCGGCGCCGGGACGGAGCTCGTGCAGCGTCGACGCCGCGCTCGACGTCGGCAGCGACGTCAGCACTGCGTCGATCTTCGACTCGTACCCGTCGTGGACCGGGGCCGTCCGCCAGGTGTCGACGAGCCTGCGCGCTCGTGGTGGCACGGCGTCGAGCCACTCGAGGAACACGCGGTGGGGATCGCAGGCGGCCACGACCACCTCGGCCCCGATCGAGGTGCCGTCGGTGAGTCGCACGCCGGTGACGGCACCGTCGCGGACGAGCAACCGATCGACCCGGCTCGACGTTCTGGTCCGGCCGCCGGCCGCCTCGAAGCTCGCTCGTACCGCATCGGTGAGCGCGCCGCTGCCACCCGCCGGCCGCCCGGTCTTGATCGTGTGGCGCAATGCGTAGATCGCCGCTGCCGACCCCGTCCCGGGGGTCGTCGCCGGAACCCCCCACACCGACGGGCCCGTCACGACGGCGGGCGAGATCAGGTGCCAGTCGTCGAAGTACTCCCCCATCACGTCGGCCATGCTCCGCCGACTCCAGTCGAGGAGCCGGCGAGCACCGGCGGCCCTGCGTGCGAGCACCCGCCGGGTCATGGCGGTGAAGGAGGGTGGGGTCCGCGCGATCTCGACGACCAGTCCGGCGACCGCGAGCGCGTCATCGAGGTACGCCCGGTAGCCGGGAACGGCGTGCGGGTGTGTCCGATCGAGTGCGTCGAGGTGTGCCTCGACCTCGTGCATGAAGATCCACGGGTCCGAGCCGTCGTGGAAGCGGTGCACCGAACCGATCTCGGATTCGATGTAGCGCAACCCGTGGGCAACGAGGTCGAGCTCGTCGGCGATCGGCATCCCGCGGATCATGTTGTGGTCGCAGTTGCAGATGTTGAACCGCGCGCCGAGGTCGGTCACGGTCGACGCGCAGCCGCCGACGTCGTCGCGGGCCTCGACCAGGAGCACGTCGCGGCCGGCCCGTGCGAGGTACGCCGCGCAGATGGCCCCGTTGTGGCCACCTCCGACGACGACGATCTCGGCTCGCTCCATGGGCGTACGGTAGCGATCGCCGCGACGGCGGGCGAGAGCTGCGAGCGCGGTTCACGCGCCCGTCGCGTTTCCGGTCAGGTCGCCGCGGGATCGCCGGCGACGGTCGCGTCCACGCGGCCGGCGTGGGCGAGCATGACGTGCAGCAGCACGTTCGCTCCGGCGGCGACGTCCTCGTCGTGGGTGAACTCCCCCAGGTTGTGACTCAACCCACCGACGCTCGGGGTGAAGATCATCGACGTCGGGCAGACACGGGCGAGCATCTGCGCATCGTGACCGGCTCCCGACGGCAACCGGCGCCACGAGTACCCGAGTCGTTCGGCGGTCTCGCCGACCAGCGACGTCATCTCGTCGTCGAAGCGAACCGAGTCGAACCGGGCGAGCGATCGTGAGCCGACGCCGACCCCCTCGGCTCTCGCCACACGTTCGACGAAGGCGCCGAGTCGTGTCTCGGCCTGGTGCAGCACCTCGTCGTCGGTGTGCCGGAGATCGACCGTGAGCGTGACCGCGGACGGGATCACGTTCGTCAGGTTGGGGTGCACGTCGACGCGGCCGACCGTCGCCACCTGGTCGCCGCCGAGCTCCTCGGCGATCGCTCGCGTCTCGGCGATGATCCGGCCGGCGACGACCATCGGATCGCGGCGCAGCGCCATCGGGGTCGTCCCGGCATGCGCCGAACGTCCGGTGAGCGTGTACTCGATCCACGAGATCCCCTGCACGCTCTCGACCGCTCCGATCGTCACGTTGGCGTCCTCGAGGATCGGCCCCTGTTCGATGTGCAGCTCGACGAACCGGTGTGGTGGCCGTGCCACCGGTACCGGGACCGCTCCCGCGTACCCGATCCGCAACAGCTCGTCGCCGAGCCGGGCGCCGTCGTCGACCGCGACGACGTCGAGGGCGGTCTCGAGGGCCATGCCGCCGACGTACACGAGGCTGCCGAGCATGTCGGGCGGAAATCGGGCGCCCTCCTCGTCGGTGAACACCGCGACGCACAGGTCGCGCTCGGTCGTGACGCCGTGCTCGCTCAAGGTCTCGACCACCTCCAGGCCGGCCAACACGCCGAGGTTGCCGTCGAAGCGTCCGCCGGTCCGCACGGTGTCGACGTGGGAGCCGGTCATGACCGGGGCGAGGGTCGGGTCGGCACCGGCCCGCCGCCCCACGATGTTGCCGATCGCGTCGATCGCGACCTCCAGATCGAGGTCGTGCATCCAGGCGACGACCAGGTCGCGGCCCGCCCGGTCATCGTCGGTGAGGGCCAGCCGCGCGCACCCCCGCTCGCCGTTGGGACCGATCACCTCGCCGATCTTCCCGAGCTCGTCGAGGCGTCGCGTGAGACGATCGGGATTGATGCGGAGCGACTCGATCACGGCCGCGCAGACTACCGATGTCGCACGGGGCGGGATGATCCGAGTCGGGAATAGCGGCGGGCGGCGGGGGGTTGTCATGATCACGGGAGCGCCGGATTCCCCCCCTCTGTCCGGCGCCCCCAACCCTTCGAGACACGACGACGAAACACGGCGAGCAGCTGACACATGAACTCCGGTTGGTCACTCGGTCGATGGTTCGGCATCTCCGTGCGCCTCCACTGGAGCGTCGCGCTGATCGGTGTGTTCCTCGGGGCCGGCATGGCGCAGCAGGTGGGCGTCGCCCCCGCGGTCGTCGGGGTGCTCGGGTTCCTCGCGTCGATCCTGGCGCACGAGTTCGCGCACGCGCTCACCGCCCGCCGCTACGGCGTCGGCACCGAGTCGATCCAGCTGTGGGCGCTCGGTGGTGTCGCCCGACTCGACCGTGAGTCGCCATCGGCTCGAGCCGAGGGCTGGATCGCCGCCGCAGGCCCGATCGGCAGCATCGCTGTCGCAGTGCTCACGATCGGCTCCTGGTGGGCCCTCGGCGGGGTCGACGCCGGCGTGTACGTGCGCCTGCTCGGCTGGCTCGGGATCCTCAATGCGCTCCTCGCGGTGTTCAACCTCCTGCCGGGCGCTCCGCTCGACGGCGGCCGCATCGTGAAGTCGGTCCGCTGGGCGATGCACGGCGACCGCTACCGTGCGGCGATCGAGGCCGGTCGTGCCGGTGTCGTGCTCGGATGGGGCCTGACCATCCTCGGGGTCGCCCTCATGCTCAGGGGTCAGAGCGGTGTGTGGCTGATGATCACCGGTCTGTTCGTCCTCGCGACCGCCAAGGTCGAGATCTCCGGCGCCCAGCTGAGCAGGCGTCTCGCCGGCACGAAGGTCCGCGACCTCACCTGGTTCGGGGTCGCGGCGGCCGACGGTGAGGTCGACGCCGACGCCATGCTCTGGGACCGTCGCCGGCTCGGCGCCGCCGGGGGCGTCGCCGTGCTCGACGAAGCCGGCGTGCCGCGGGGGCTCGTCCTGGAGGACCAGCTGTGGGCCGTCCCCTCGGAGCAGCGGCCGTGGGTGGCCCTGACCCAGCTCATGGTGCCCTTCGACGAGACCGCCCGCGCCGCCCCCGACGACGACCTCACCTCGATCCTTCCGAAGATCAACCCGTCCCAGCCGATGATCACCGTCTGGGACGCCGACCGGCTGGTCGGCATGATCAACCCGGCGACGATGAAGCAGCGTCTCAACGACGCCGGCTGGCCCACTCGCTGAGCTCAGGCGTCGGCGACGCTCCAGTCCCGCTGGGCGACAGGTGGCTTGTCGCTCCACGGGAAGTTGATCCAGCGATCGGTTCGGCGCCAGACGTAGTCGCAGCGCACGACCGAGTGCGACTTCTCGTAGATCACGGCCGTGCGCACCTCGCCGACCTTGCCCTCGCAGAACTCGACGACGCTCTTGAGGGTGTGACCGGTGTCGGCGACGTCGTCGACGACCAGGATCTTCGCGTCGTGGAGATCGACGAAGTCGGGCGCCGGCGGCAGGATGCGGGGCACCTCGAGTCGTTCGTCGACGCCGGTGTAGAACTCGACGTTCATCGTGTAGGTGTTCTTGATCGAGAGCGCATAGCCGATCGCCCCGCCGATCAGGAGCCCGCCGCGTGCGATCGACAGCACCATGTCGGGCTCGTAACCGTCGTCGGCGACCATCTGCGCCAACGTTCGGGACGCCTCACCGAAGAGGTCCCAGGTGAGGATTTCACGTTCGTCCGACATCCCGGCCGACGCTACAAGATCACCGGTACGTCGGAGAACGGAGCGCGGCCCGACCGTGACCGCGGATCGGGTGGCGAGGTGGGTCGCGGACCCGGGCCGCGCCGGGTCGGACACGTCGGGCCGACGCCGGTCGTCACAGGCCCACGATGTCGGCGGGGCGGACCGGGACCCTCGCCAGGTCGTGCGGGCGCCCGGCCTGGCGGAGCGCGTCGCCGATCGCGGCCACGATCGCCGGGGTGACCGAGATGCACGGCGGCTCACCGACGCCCTTGGCCCCGAGCGGGGCCAGCGGTTCGGGCTCCTCGACGAGCGTGGCGACGACGGGGGGCATGTCGAGCATCGTGGGGAGCAGGTAGTCGGTGAAGCTCGCGTTGCGGATCCGGCCGTCGACCTGGATGATCTCCTCCATCACCGCCAGGCCGAGCCCCTGTGCGATGCCACCCTCGATCTGTCCGGTCACCGACAGCGGGTTGAGGGCACGACCGACGTCCTGGGCGGTCGCGACCTGGACGACCTTGACCAGACCGAGCTCGACGTCGACGTCGACGACGGCACGGTGCGCGACGAAGGCGAAGGCGGTGTGGCAGTCGCCCTGCCCGTGCTCGTCGAGCTCCTCGGTCGGTCGATGGTGGTGGACCGCCGTCTGCTCGATCTCGCGGCCGGCCGTCGCCTCGACGACCGGCACCCGGAACCCGGTCGTCGGATCGACCACGTCCGTGCCGTCGATCGCGAGGGTGTCGGCGTCGAGCCCGCGCTCGACGGCGAGCTGGACGAACAGCGTGTCGCGGACCGACCGACACGCGGCGTCGACCGCTCCCCCGCTCATCCAGGTCTGCCGTGAGGCCGACGTGGACCCGGCCGACCCGATCCCGGTGTCGATGCGTTCGAGGACCACGTCGTCGACGCCGAGGACCGACCGGGCGATCTGCTGGGCCAGCACGACGAAGCCCTGCCCGACCTCGGCCGTCGCGAACTTGAGCGTCGCGACGCCGTCGGCGAGGCGACACCGCGCCGTCGAGTAGTCGTCGAACCCTTCCGAGTACATCAGGTTCTTCATCGACACCGCGTAGCCGATGCCGCGCACGACGTCGCCCACGTCGGCGGTCAGCCCGGCGCCGCCGGGCAGCCGCATCGGGTCGCCGTCGTGGCCCCCGACGGGTTCGTCCGGGAACGGGAGCGCGACCGTCTCGCGGATGCAGCGGTCGACCGGCGCCACCGAGTCCATCACCTGTCCGGTGATCAGGCGGTCGCCGGTTCGCATCGCGTTGCGCAGGCGCAACTCGACCGGGTCGAGACCGAGCGCGGCCGCGAGGCGATCCATCTGCCGCTCGTGGGCGAAGCACGCCTGGACCACCCCGAAGCCCCGCATCGCGCCGCAGGGCAGGTGGTTCGTCCGGATCGCCCAACCGTCGACCACCGCGTTGGGGCAGCGGTACGGACCCTGGGTGTGGGTGACCGCGTTGAGGAGCACGGCCGACGATGTGGACGCGTACGCGCCGCCGTCGAACACGAGGCGCGCCTCGATCTTCACGAGGCCGCCGTGCTCGTCGGCGTGGTGCCGC
Organism: uncultured Ilumatobacter sp.; assembly: GCA_965601765.1. Taxonomy (GTDB): domain Bacteria; phylum Actinomycetota; class Acidimicrobiia; order Acidimicrobiales; family Ilumatobacteraceae; genus Ilumatobacter. The sequence continues at coordinate 7,454 of CBFCWS010000009.1, forward strand.
ATCCAGATCGTCGCCGGGTGGCGGTGGACGTGGCCGAGGAAGCTCTCGGCACGGTCGTAGTGGATCCTGACCGGGCGGCCCGTCCGGAGTGCGAGCAGGCAGGTGTGCACCTGGAGCGAGATGTCCTCGCGCGCTCCGAACGCCCCGCCGACGCCACCGAGGACGAGCCGCACGGCCGTCTCGTCGAGGCCGAGACACGCGGCGATCTGTTGGCGGTCCTCGTGCAGCCACTGGGTCGCGACGTGCAGTTCGACGCCGCCCCCTCCCTGGTCGGGGATCGCCAGTGCGGCTTCGAGCCCGAGGAACGCCTGGTCCTGCACGCCGATCTCGTAGGTGCCCTCGACGATGACCGCGCCGGTCGCCCGGGTGTCGCCGTGCAGGATGCGCTGATGGCGCAGCACGTTGCCCGCCGGGTGGATCGGGGCGGCCGTCCCGGCGATCACCGCCTCGGGGTCGAGCACCGGGTCGAGCACCTCGTACTCGACGACGATCGCCTCGAGTGCCCGCCGGCACGTCTCGGGGTGGTCGGCGGCCACCGCCGCGATCGGCTCGCCCACGTAGCGCACGACGTCGCTCGCGAAGACCGGCTGATCCTGGTCGATCAACCCGTACGTCATCGAGCCGGGCACGTCGTCGGCGGTGATCACGGTCTCGACGCCGGCGATCCTCCAGGCCGGGGTCAGGTCGATCGACACGATGCGGGCGTGCGGGTGCTCCGAGCGCAAAGTGGCGCCCCAGAGCACGCCGTCGCCGCCGAGATCCGACGAGAACTCGAACGATCCCTGCACCTTGGCGATCGCATCGGGTCGGGCCGGCGACGTGCCGAGCGCTCCGGCCCGGGTGCCCGTCGGTGTCTCGGTCAGGCTCACGTCGCCGCCTCGCTGCGGCGGGCGACCGCGACCTGCTGGACGGCCTCGATGATGCGCCCGTACCCGGTGCACCGGCACACGTTCCCCGAGAGCTCCTCGCGGATCTCGAGCTCGCTCGGTTCGGCGTTGCGGTCGAGGAGGTCGTGGACCGCGAGGATCAGGCCGGGCGTGCAGAACCCGCACTGGACGGCCCCGGCGTCGACGAAGGCCTGCTGGACGTCGGACGGCGCACCCGGGGGCGCCAGACCCTCGACGGTCGTGATCGGTTGCCCGACCGCCGATGCGGCGAGCACGAGGCACGCACACACGAGCTCGCCGTCGATCTGCACCGAGCACGAGCCGCACTCGCCCTGCTCACAGGCGCCCTTGGCCGCCATCAGGCCGAGCCGCTCCCGGAGCACGTAGAGCAGGTTCTCGCCGACGAACGCATCGACGACCTCGTGCTCCGTCGCGTTGACGTGGAGGGTGTACTGCTCGTTCACGGGCGATCCGCTCCGGGGAACGCACGGGTGACCAGGCGCCGCACCATGACCGCCACGGCGTGCCGCCGGTACGCGGCGGTCGACCGATGGTCGTCGATCGGCGAGCTCGCCTCGGCCGCCAGCCGACCGCACTCGGCCGCCAGCGCCGGGTCGATCGATCCCGCGTCCCAGTCGGCGCCACCGGCCGCCAGCTCTTCGGCCTCGGGGCAGCGAACCACCGTGGGCGCGACCGACCCCAGTGCGATCCTCACCGACCGGGTCGGCCGGTCGGTCGCGACACAGGTGCTCGCCGTGGCGATGACCATCGCGTTGCGCACACCGACCTTGCTGTAGCCCTGCCAGCCGTCGAGGATCGGCACGGTCATCGCCTCGATCAGCTCGCCGGGCTCGAGCGCCGTCCGCTTCACGCCGAGCATGAAGTCGTCGACGGGCAGGGCCCGCCGGCGGCCGGGCCCGGCGAGGTGGACCGCGGCACCGAGGGCGCTCAGCACGGGCAGGCCGTCGCCCGCCGGTGAGCAGGTGGCGAGGTTTCCGCCGATCGTGCCGGCGTTGCGGATCTGCGGGCTCCCGACGGTGCGAGCCGCCTCGGCGAGCGCCGGGACGAGCGGTTGCACGGGCGGGCGTTCGATGGTCGACCACGTCACACCGGCCCCGAGGCGCAGGGTGCCGGCCGAGCCGTCGATGCTGTAGCTCACCAGGTCGGGGAGCCGGTTGAGCGCGACGACCGTGGTGCCGTCCGGGTCCCACGGCAGCGTGCGATGGCCCTCGTTGATCTCGACCATGAGGTCGGTGCCACCGGCGAGGGCCACCGCCCCCTCGGCGGACATCGCCTCCAGCGCGGCTTCGATCGAACGTGGCACGACGACGGGCACCCGGTGGATCGTACAAAACGTCCACCCGGCCGGCCGCGCTCACCGGCCGAGTTCATCGAGCCGTCACGGATGGTGACGGACCGTGAACGACTGTGACGGCGCGGCGGTCACACGACGACGATGTCCTCGATGTCCTCCTCTGGCTCGGGGTACTGCGGGTCGATCAGGCGGAGATGGTGCCGGACGATCGCGGCGACCGCGAGGTTGCGGACCCACTTGCGGTCGCCGGGGATCACGTACCACGGGGCGGCGCCGGTCGTCGTCCGGCGGATGGCCTCCTGGAACGCCGCCTGGTAGTCGTCCCACAGGGCCCGGTCGTCGAGGTCGCCCGCTCGGAACTTCCAGCGCTCGTCGGGCGAGTCGATGCGGTCCTGGAGGCGCTCCCGCTGCTTCTCCTTCGACACGTTGAGGAAGAACTTGACGACCGAGGTCCCGGCCCCCGAGAGCAGGTCCTCGAAGTCGACGATCCGTTCGTAGCGCGGTCGCCACACCGATTCCGGGACGATCTGCTTCACGCGCACGACCAGGACGTCCTCGTAGTGGCTGCGGTCGAAGATGGCGATGCGACCACGGCGCGGCGTGTGGTGGTGGATCCGCCACAGGAAGTCGTGGTCGAGCTCCTCCTCGGTGGGTGCGCCGAAGCCGTGCACGACGACGCCCGCCGGGTTCAGCCCGTTCATGACCGACCGGATGGTGCCGCCCTTCCCGGCGGCGTCGATGCCCTGCAGGACCATGAGCAGCGAGGATCGACCCTCGGCGTAGAGCTTCTTCTGCAGTTCGGCGACGTCGTCGACCACCTCCGGGGCGCGGCGCTTGGCGGCGTGCTTGTCCCACCCGAAGCGCTCACGTGGGTCGTGGGCCCCGAGCTCGACGTCGCCGTCGGCCCGGCACCGCTCGACCACGGCATCGATCTCGGCATCGCTCAGTGGGTCGTCCGGATGGTCGTCCATGACGGCACGGTACCCAGCGAGCGCCGTCTCATGCCCGCTGGTACCGTCGCTGCGGATGGCGAGCGACGTCGGCCCCCTGACCTGGCGTCGCATCGCGAGCCGCTGGTCGATCCGACGCACGCTCGCGCCGCACCGCGTCGGCGGCTCCGACCCCACCACCCGTCTCGGGCCGACGTCGATGGTCCGGGCGGCACGGACACCCGACGGCCCCGGCACGCTCCTGATCCGCTGGTCGGCCGACCCGGCGCCGCCCGACGAGGTCGTCGTCGACGCCGAGGCCTGGGGTCCGGGGAGCGAGTGGCTCCTGTCCCGGGTCGACCCGATGATCGGGCGCGGTGATCGTGCGGTGGAGTTCGACGGTGCCGTGCCGGCGGTGCGTCGGGCGCTCGCCGCTCGGCGCAGCGTGCGCCTGACGGCGTCGGGCGACCCGTACCACCTGCTGATCCCGACGGTGATCGGGCAGCGGATCACCGGCCACGAGTCGTCGCGACAGTGGGCGCGGCTCGGCACCGCCCTCGGCGAGCCCGCTCCTGGGCCGGCGGGGATCGTCGGTGACCTCCGACTCCCGCCCGAGCCCCGGGTGCTCGCCCGCACCCCGCTGTGGTGGTTCCACCCGATCGGCATCGAGGCGGCACGGGCTCGCACGCTCGTCGAGGCAGGCCGCCACGCCGACAAGATGTGGCGGTGGGCCGAGGCGGGCCCCGCCCACCTGGTCGAGCACCTGCGGATGCTGCGCGGGGTCGGCGCATGGACCGCGCACGAGGTCGCCGGGCCGTGCTGCGGTGACGCCGACTGCGTCCCGGTGGGCGACTACCACTACCCGAACCAGGTCGCCTGGGCGGTCGCCGGTGAGCCGCGGGCCGACGACGACCGCATGCTCGAACTGCTCGCCCCGTACGCCCCCCACCGGGGCCGCGTCCTACAGGCGATCGTGAGCACGACCACCGCTCCGAAGTTCGGCCCGCGCCGGCGTATCCTCCCCATGCACCGCTGGTGACCCCAGTCTCCCCGCCGGCGGTTCAGGCGTTCGCTCGGGCGAGGCGCTGGAAGACGGGGCGCGGGAGGTATCGGAGCACGGCGAAGACGTAGCGCAGCACCGCCGGCGCCCACACGGTGTGCGCACCGCGACGCATCCCGGCGACCGCTCGTGACGCGACCGCTTCCGGCGTCGTCGCGAACGGGGCGGCCGGCAGGCCGTGGGTCATCTTGGTGTGCACGAACCCGGGTCGGACGACCGTGACGCCGACACCGCTGCCCGTCAGGGAGTCACCGAGCCCCTGTGCGAAGGCGTCGAGGCCGGCCTTGGACGACCCGTACACGAAGTTGTCCGCCCTGGCCCGCTCGCCGGCGACGCTCGACAGCACCAGCAGGTGACCGTGGCCCTGGCGGCGCATCGCCCCGGCCAGCGCCAACCCCACGCCGACAGCGCCGACGTAGTTGACGTGCGCGAGGGCGGCTGCCGCCGCCGGATCATCGTCGAGACGGGCCTGGTCGCCGAGTTGGCCGAAGGCGAGCACGGCGACATCGATGTCGCCGTAGCGCGACGTCCACGCCCGGATCAGGTCGTCGTGGGTGTCGGTGGCCGCCGCGTCGAACGGTTCGGCGTGCACCTCGAGCCCGTCCCGTTCGAACCGGAGCGGATGGGCTTCGGCCGGCCGCCGGCAGGCGAGCACGACGGTGTGCGTGGCGGGCGAGATCAGCTCGTCGACGATCGCCCTGCCGATCTCGCTGGTACCGCCGAGGAGGAGGATCGACTGGGGTTCGTGGAGCGCGTTCTGCATCGACGGCCAGACTAGGGCGTCAGGCCGAGACGTCTGCCGAGATCGCTCACCCACACCCCACGCGGATCGACGCGCCGCCGGACCGCCTGCCACGCCGGCAGCCGCGGGTAGCCACGCCGGATGGCGGCGGGGGTCGGCAGCGTGGCACTCATCCCAGTGAGTCGAGCACAGCCCAGAACGCCGGCCAGCTCTTCGACACGACCCCGTCGTCGTCGACCACGATCCCCGCCTGCACCGATCCGAGCACGGCGAACGCCATCGCGAGCCGATGATCGTCGTGCGTGGCGACCTGCGCTGGTCGCAGCGACGCGCGACTCGGCTCGATCAGCAGCCCGTCGTCGGTCTCGACGCACTCGACGCCGAGACGCCGGAGCTCGGCCGAGAGGTCGCCGAGACGATCCGACTCCTTGCCGCGGATGAACGCGACGCCCGAGATCCGCGTCGGCGACGACGCGCAGGCACCCACCGCGGCGATGGTGGGCACGAGGTCGGAGAACGCCGCCATGTCGACCTCGATGCCGCGGAGCTCGGCGGGGCCCTCCACGGTGACCGAGTCCGCCGTGAGCTCGACCCGGCAGCCCATCCGCTCGAGCAACCCGGCGATCGCGATGTCGCCTTGCATGCTGCGAGCGCCGAGTCCCGGCACGGTCACCCGACCGCCGGTCACCGCTGCGATCGCGAGCGGGTAGCTGGCCGAGGAGGCGTCCGGCTCGACCCGGTAGGACGTCGCCCGGTAGGTACCCGGCCGGACCTCCACCCGCCGCTCGCCGACGCCGACGCCGGTCGCACCGAACGCCGCCATCACCGACGCCGTCATCTCGACGTAGGGGCGGCTGATCAAGGGCGTCGTCAGATCGAGCGCGAGCCCGGCCGGCATCGCCGGTCCGACGAGCATGAGCGCGGTGACGAACTGGCTCGACACGTCGCCCGGGAGCTCGACGCGACCGCCCCGGGCCGGCCCGGTGACCGCGACCGGGAGGTGCCCGGACCGATCGAGCGGCTCGACGACCGCGCCGAGCGTCGCCAGGGCCTCGAGCAACGGCCGGAACGGTCGGCGCCGGAGCGGCGGCGCACCGTCGACGACCGTCGTGTGCCGACCGAGCGCCGCCACGGCGGTCAGGAACCGTGACGTCGTCCCCGCCAGGCGAGCGTCGATCGATCCGGCGCGCCAACGGTCGGACGGCGGGACGATCCGAACCCCCCGACCCGTTCGCTCGGCGCCCACGCCGAGCACTTCCAGACCCTCGACCAGCGCGACCGAGTCGTCGCCGTCGGGGACGCCGCCGACCCTGCTCGGGCCGTCGGCCAGCGCAGCACAGACGAGCGCGCGGTTGGCGATCGACTTCGAGCCGGGCACCTCGACGGTGACATCGAGCCCCCGTCGGACCGCTCGCAGGACTCGCGCGCTCATCGCCGGCTCACGACAGCTGGGTCACCGACGGGCGGAAGCCGCGGGCGAGCAGCCCACCGCGGAAGCGCTCCGCCACACTCTGGTCGACGAGGACGACCGCGAGTCCTCGCTGCGACGTCGCCAGGTGGACGACCTCGAAGTTCGCGATGTTGACGTCGAGATCGGCCGCGAGCGTGAACACCTCGGCGGCCGCACCGGTCCGATCGGGGATCGGGATGCGCACCTCGGCGAGCTGCTCGGGGTCGGTGACGCGACCGGGCAGGTTGGTGCGGCTGTCGCGGGCGCCGACGAGGATGCGCTCGAGCTCGTCGTGGTCGCCGTCGTCGACCACCGTGCGGATGTGATCGAGGCGGCGGATCAGCCCGCCGAGCCCGTCGACGATGGCGCGACGGTTCTCGTCGCAGATGTCGAGCCAGATCTCGGGACGGCCCGAGGCGATCCGGGTCATGTCGCGGAACCCGCCGGCGGCCAGGCGGAGCAGAGCGCCGTGCTCCTCGCTGCGATCGACCGCGAGGCGCATGAGCGTGGCGGCCGCCAGATGCGGCACGTGGCTGACGACGGCGACGATCTGGTCGTGGCGCTCGGCGGGCAGGGCGACGACCTCGGCGCCGATCGACCGGATGATCGCCGACACGCGCGAGAGCGCGAGGTCGTCGGCGTCGGTCCGCGGCGTGAGGACCCACACGGCGCCGCTGAAGAGCTCGGCGTCGGCGCCGTGGAGCCCGTCGAGCTCGCTGCCCGCCATCGGGTGACCGCCGATGAAGCGCGGGTCGTCGATCGCGTCGACGACCGACGCCTTGACGGAACCGACGTCGGTGACGAGCCCGCTCGTCGCGGCGAGCGCCCGTTCCACCTGCGTCGGGATCGAGGAGACCGGCACGGCGACGAAGGTGATGTCGGCGTCGGGCAGGAGTTCGTCGGTGTCGACCACCCCGCTCCCGAGCGCGTCCCTCGTGGTGCCGGGGCGGTGGTCGTCGCCCGCGACCCGCCAGCCCCGTCGTCGCAGTGCGAGGGCGATCGAACCGCCGATCAGGCCGAGGCCGATGACGTTCGCAGTACCGGCAGCAGTCACGTGGGCCGATCGTACCGTCCGGCTCGCCCGGCGTCGGCGACGGCTTCGATCAGCGATCGGCGCTCGCCCGTGGAGAGCTCGCGCCAGTCGCCGGGGCGCAGCGACCGGTCGGTGATCGGTCCGATGCGCGTGCGGACGAGGCGGCGGACCGGGTGGCCGATCGCCTCGCACATCCGCCGGACCTGGCGGTTGCGGCCCTCGTGGATCGTCAGGCGGAGCACGCCGGGCGTCGGTTGCGACGCCTGGGCGGGAGCGGTCATCCCGTCCTCGAGCTCGACACCGTCGCGGAGGCGGCGCAGACCCCCGTTGCTCACCCGGCCCCTGACGTGGACCAGGTACTCCTTGTCGACCCCGTGGCTCGGATGGCTGATGCGGTGAGCCAGCTCACCGTCGTTGGTGAGCAGCAGGAGCCCTTCGGTGTCGACGTCGAGCCGCCCGACGGGGAAGACCCGCGGATCGGCAGGGACCAGGTCGATCACGGTCGGGCGACCGTGGGTGTCCTTGGCGGTCGTGATCACCCCGGTCGGCTTGTTGAGCAGGTAGTACACGAGTCCGGGCTTGACGCCCACCGGTACGCCGTCGACCTCGATGAGATCGGTGTCGGCGTCGACGCGGCGCCCGAGACGGGCGAGCTCGCCGTTGACCGTCACGCGGCCGTCGGCGATCAGCTCCTCGCACACCCGACGGCTCCCCCAGCCCGTCGCCGCCAGGACCTTCTGCAGACGTTCGCCGGTGGGCAGTTGGGCGCGCTGGTCAGCCCACTGCTCCCACAGCGGCGGCTCGGTCGCGCCGTCGTCCGCGTCGCCCATCACCTCGTCCAAGTCACAACGATCACGACGGCACGTCGTGGTGCGGGTCGGCGGTCAGGCCTCGCTCGAGCACCTCGACGACGGTCGCGTCGGGGATGAACTCGGCGATCGGTGGCAGATCGTCGAGCGAATCGAGCCCGAGCTTCTCGAGGAACTGGGCCGTCGTCCCGAACAGGATCGCCTGACCGGGGCCCTCGTCGCGTGCGACCTCGTCGATGTAGCCGCGGGCCTGCAAGGTGCGGATCACCGCATCGGGGTCGACCCCGCGGATCGACCCGACCTGGGCGCGCGAGATCGGCTGCTTGTAGGCGATGATCGCCAGGGTCTCGAGGGCCGCGCCCGTCAGGCGCGCCTTCTGGTCGTGGAGCACGAAGCGTTCGACGTAGGGGGTCTGGTCGGGGTGGGTCTGGAACCGGTAGCCGCCGGCGATCCGCACCAGCTCGAACCCGCGCCCGTCACGCCGGTACTCGGCGCGCAGCTCCTCGCACCACCGCTCGACCGTCGTCGCCGACTGCTCGAGCAGCTGTGCGAGCACGTCGATCGGCACCGGGTCGTGGGCGACGAGCACCATCGCCTCGATCGCGCGCTTGAGCTCGGCGACCTCGCCGTCGATCGGTGTCAGCTCGGGTTGGTCCACGATCGCCTCGCTGGCCCCGTCGTCAGCCCTCGTAGGTGTCGACGAGGATCGACTCGGTCGTGAGCTCGATCGGGGCGCACCACGTCACGGTCAGATCGCCGAAGCGCTCCGGCTGGTCGAGATCGACGGCCCCCTGCTTGAAGAGCTCGAGGACGGCGAGGAACTGCACGATCACCTCGATCCGCTCGCCGAGACCCGCGGTGAGGGTGCGGAACGAGACCGTCCCGCGGCGAGGGAGATCGTCGACGAGTGCGGCGACGGCGTCGGCGACGGTGATCCGGATCGGGTTGACGTGGAACAGATCGACGAGCTCGGGCGGGCGGGGCGTCAGCGCCCGGATCGCTGCGCTCTGGAACCGGCGGAGGCTGGTGCCGGCGAGCAGGTCGGGCATCAGCTCGGCGAAGCGCTCGTCGGGACCGACGGAGCGCGGGAACGACAGCTCGGCCTCCTCGGCGAGCGCGCCGAAGATCGCCGCCACGTTCTTGAACGTCTTGCACTCGAGCAGGCGGGCGAGGAGCAGGTCGCGCTCCTCCCAGAGTGCGAGCTCCTCGTCGAGATCGACGTCGTCCGAACCGGGGAGGAGACGTCGGGTCTTCAGCTCGACCAGCGTCGCCGCGATCAGCAGGAACTCGGTCGCGACGTCGAGATCGAGGGCCTGCATGCGCTCGATCTCGACCAGGTAGGCATCGACGATGTGGGACAGGTCGACCTCGTACAGGTCGACCTCCTGGCTGAGGATCAGCTGGAGCAGCAGGTCGAACGGCCCCTCGTACACGGGAGTCGTCACGTCGATGGCCACGGCGAGATGCTACCGGATCGAATCACATCGGTGTAAGCATGCCGTCGTGCGCCGGGATCCCGGCCCGGTCGGCATCGATGCCACCGATAGCCTCGCCGGATGTGACACGCGTCCTCTCCTGCATCCAGCCCACCGGCGACGTCCACCTCGGCAACTACCTGGGTGCGCTGCGCAACTGGGTGCGCGACCAGCACGACAAGGACGTCTTCCACGGGATCGTCGACCTCCACGCGCTGACGGTGGTCGACCGTCCCGGCGTCGTCGGCGAGGCGACCGTCGAGCTGGCGGCGATGCTCTTCGCGGTCGGGCTCGATCCGGACGTCGCGACCGTGTTCGTCCAGAGCCACGTCGCGGAGCACTCCCAGCTCGCCTGGGTGATGGAGTGCAACGCCTCCTACGGCGAACTGAGCCGGATGACGCAGTTCAAGGACAAGACCGCCAAGCGCGAGGGCGACTTCGTCTCGGCGGGCCTGTTCACCTACCCGGCCCTGATGGCCGCCGACATCCTCCTCTACGACACCGACGAGGTTCCGGTCGGCGACGACCAGCGCCAGCACGTCGAGATCACCCGAGACGTCGCGTTGCGGTTCAACCATCGGTTCGGCGACACCTTCGTCGTCCCGACTGCGGTCATGCCGGCCGCGGGCGCCCGGGTGATGGACCTCCAGGACCCGACGTCGAAGATGTCGAAGTCAGCGACGAGCGACGCCGGCTGCGTGATGATGCTCGACGACCCGGCAGCGATCGTGAAGAAGTTCAAGCGGGCCGTCACCGACTCCGAGTCCGAGGTGCGCTACGACGTGGCCGCCAAGCCCGGCGTCTCGAGCCTGCTCGACATCAACGCCGCCGTGACCGGCCGCACGCCCCAGGAGGTCGCGGCGAGCTACGAGCAGTACGGCCCGCTCAAGGCCGACACCGGCGAGGCGGTCGTCGCCGCGCTCGCACCCATCCAGCAGCGCTACCGCGAGCTCATCGACGACAAGGCCGAGCTGGCCAGGTTGCTGCACGTGGGGGCGCAGCGGGCACGGGCGGTCGCCTCGGCGACCCTCGATCGCGCCTACGGCGCGATCGGGCTCCTCGCCCCGTAGGCGGGGGCCCTGACCGAACCGGTCGCGCAACGTGCACCCCTCCGACCGCCGCATCATCTCGCTCGCGCTGCCGGCCCTCGGCTCGCTCGCGGTCGAACCGGCCTACGTGCTCGTCGACACCGCGATCGTCGGCCGGATCGGCACCGACGAGCTCGCCGGCCTGGCGATCGCGGCCGCCGTGCTGTCCTTCGTGTTCGCCGGGGCGAACTTCCTCACCTACGGCACGACGGAGCGAGTGGCCCGCCGGATCGGTGCCCACGACCGGGAGGGCGCCGGCAACGTCGGCGTACAGGCGATGTGGCTGGCCGCGTTCGTCGGGGTCCCGGTCGCTCCCCTGCTCGCCGTCACGGCGAAGCCGATCGGCGCCGCCTTCGGTGCCGACGGCGAGGTGCTGCAGCACGCGACCACCTACCTGGCGATCAGCGCGATCGGAGTCCCGTTCTTCCTGATCACGCTGGCGGCCCAGGGCGTGCTCCGAGGCCACAGCGACTACATCACCCCGCTCTGGATCCTCCTCGCCGCGAACGTCGCCAACCTGCTGATCGAGCTCGTCCTCGTGTACGGCTTCGGGCTCGGGGTCGCGGGGTCGGCCTGGTCGACGGTCGTGGCGCAGATCGGCGCCGCGGTCGCCTTCGGGTTCGTGCTCTGGCCGCGGCTCCGCAGTGCCGGCGTGCGTCGCCCCCACCGGCGGCAGATGGCTCCGCTCGTGTCGGCCGGAGGGTACCTCCTGCTGCGCGTGGGGTCGATGCTCGCCGTGTTCGGCGGCGCCACGGCCGTCGCGGCCAGGATCGACGCGGCGACCCTGGCCGGGCACCAGGTGGTCAACAGCCTCTTCATCCTCCTGGCGCTGACGCTCGATGCGCTCGCCGTGCCCGCCCAGACCATCGTCGCCGAGGCGCTCGGACGCCACGACCCGGCCGATGCGTTGAGCGTCGCCCGCCGAGCGGCGCGCCTGTCGCTGCTCCTCGGTGCAGGGCTCGGCGTCGCGCTCGCGGCGCTCGCCCCGGTGCTGCCCCACGTGTTCAGCGACGACGCCGCCGTGGTCGACCGGGCGACGGCGGGGCTGTGGTGGCTCGCCGTCGCGCTCCTGCCGGGAGCGCTGGCCTTCGCGTTCGACGGCGTGCTCATCGGCGCCGCGGACTACCGGTTCCTCGGCGTGGCCGCCGCCGCCTACATGACCGTCATGGCGCCGATCGCGGTCGTCGTGCTGAACGCACCGGCCCTCGGGATCGCCGGCATCTGGGGCGGTCTGGTGGTGTGGATGTCGCTGCGGGCCGGCGTCAACACCTGGCGGGTGCACCGACTGCTCGCAGGCCCCGGCGCCGCCTGGCCGGGTCAGGCCCGGTGACCACGGGGACAGCCGAGCCCGATCAGCGGTCGGACTGCTCGAGCGCGTCGTAGGCGGGACCGCGCTCGGCGACCAGCTCGACGGTCGCTGGATCGCTGCCGACCGACGCCGCCAGCTCGGCCCCGATCCGCTCGTGGTCGTGGTAGCGCCGGAAGCGCTCGGTCCGCCCCCCGACGAGCGTCGCGGCGACCCGTCCGAACGTGCCCAGCCCGCACTCGATCTTGCCGACGTCGTGCAGCAGGGCACCGGCGACCTCGGCGCGCGTGGCCTCGGGTCGGGCATCGGCGAAGCGACGCGCGACGGCGACCGAGTGGCGCCGATCCTGGTTCGACATCCGACGCCAGAGTCGCACCTCCCCCGCGAGCAGGCGATCCTCGGCCCACACCTCGTCCTCGACGCGAGGTGGCGCGGGCGACAGCGACGTGAAGAAGCGCGCTGCGAGGTGGTGTGGCTTCGTGAGCACGTGGAGCGGGCGGCTCATCCCGGCCGCCCCGCCGCTCGGGGATGCGCCATCCGGTACGCGTCCCACAGGCGCTCCTGGCTGACCTTGGTGTAGACCTGCGTCGTCGAGATCGACGCGTGCCCCAGCATCTCCTGCACGATGCGCAGATCCGCGCCGTGGTCCAGCATGTGGGTGGCGCACGAGTGGCGCAGCACGTGCGGTGAGAAGTCGCGTTCGAATCCCGCCGCCGCGGCGAGCGACCGGAGGATCATCCAGGCACCCTGGCGGCTGAGGCGCCCGCCGCGCTGGTTGAGGAACACCGCCTCGGCATCGCCGCGCCGTCTCCACTCGCGGGGGGCCAGCAGCAATCGGCCGCGCGGGCCGAACCAGTCGTCGAGCGCCCGCGCGGCGGCGCCCCCGAAGGGCACGATCCGCTCCTTGTCGCCCTTGCCCAGGAGCCGGACCAGGTGTGCGTCGAAGTCGAGATCGCCGATCGAGAGTCCGACCACCTCCGACACCCTGGCACCCGTTCCGTAGAGCAGCTCGACCAGCGCCGTGTTACGGATCGACAGCGGATCGACACCGCTCGCGACCTCGACGAGGCGGTCGACCTCGGCCTCGGAGAGCGGCTTGGGCAGCCCGGCGGGGACGCGGACGGCCTCCACGTGCGCGGTCGGGTCGTCCGGCCGGAGCCGCTCGTCGACCAGGAAGCGATGGAGCATCCGCACCGCGGCGAGCGAGCGCGCCACCGACGACGGGGCAGCGCCGTCGGCGAGGCGTCCTGCGACGTAGCGTTGCACGACGTCGCGGTCGGCGGTCAGCGGTTCGAAGCCGTCGTGCTCGGTGAGGAAGGCGACGTAGGCGGTCAGATCGCGACGGTAGGCACTGACGGTGTTGTGGCGACGGCCGCGCTCGGTGGCGAGCCACATCAGGAACTCCTCGACCTCCAGCGGTAGATCGTCGCGTCCGCCTGCGGCGTCCGGGCCGAGGTCGATCGGGTCGGCACGCACGGTCATCTCGATCGGAGCCGGCGGTCGGCCAGGAGCAGTCCGACGACGGTCTTCGCGTCGCGGATCTCGCCGCGCTCGATCATCGCGATCGCATCGTCGACGACGAGGTGCAACAGCTCCATCTCCTGCTCTTCGGGGCCCTGGCGCTCGTGCTCGACGACCGTGCATCCTGTCGCCAGCAGGATGGTCGTCACCGAATCGGTGAGCCCCGGCGACGGGTACAGGTCGATGAGGTGGTCGATCCGCTCCGCGACCAGCCCGGCCTCCTCCCGCAGCTCGCGGGCCCCGGTCACCGCGACCGGTTCGTCGGGGACGTCGCGCATCCCGGCCGGGATCTCGGTGACGTCGCCGTCGTAGGAGGGTCGGTACTGCCGCACGAGCACGACCGAAGCCTGGCCCTCGGGGTCGAACACGAGGGGGACGATGCCGACCGCACCCGGCGAGCGGACGATGTCGCGCTCGAAGCGCTGACCGTCCGGTGCCTCGAACGTGCCGGTGACCAGGTTCCAGACGTACCCCTGGTGGACGAGCGCGTCGCCCAGATGTCGGAACGCCCCGGTCACGGCGAGGGCTGCGCACCGCCGTCGACGGTCGCCGACGGCCGCTCGTCACCGATCTCGTCGAGCATCCGACGCAATCCTGGCGGGGTGGCGTCGCGACGGGCGAGGGCCGCCGCGATGAGCTCGCGGAAGAGCGGGTGCGGGCGGTCGGGCCGACTCTTGAACTCCGGATGTGCCTGCGTGGCGACCCAGAACGGGTGGTCGTCGAGCTCGATGAACTCGACGAGGCGGTTGTCGGGCGACGTCCCCGAGCAGCGCAGGCCGGCGGTCTCGAACCGGGTCCGGAAGGCCGGGTTGACCTCGTAGCGGTGGCGGTGCCGCTCGCTGACCACCGGCTCGCCGTACGCCTCGGCGACGCGGCTGCCCGGTTCGAGCACGGCGTAGTACGCACCGAGTCGCATCGTGCCCCCCATGTCGGTGACGTCGCGCTGATCGTGCATCAGGTCGATCACCGGGTGGCGCGTACTCGGGTCCATCTCGGCGGAGTTGGCGTCGGTCAGGCCGAGCTCGTTGCGCGCGAACTCGGACGTCATGGCGTGCAGACCGAGGCACAGACCGAGGCACGGGACATCGTGCTCGCGCGCGAACCGCGCGGCCGCGATCTTGCCCTCGAAGCCCCGCGACCCGAACCCGCCCGGGATCACGATCCCGTCGAGCTCCTGGAGACGTCCCTGTGCGAGGAGGCCCTCGACGTCCTCGGACTGGATCCAGTCGATGTCGACGTCGGCACCGTGATGGAAACCGGCGTGCTTGAGCGCCTCGACGACCGAGAGGTAGGCATCGGGGAGCTGGATGTACTTGCCGACCAGACCGATCCTCACCGGGAGCGTCGCGGCCTCGACACGGTCGACCACCCGCTGCCAGGGTGCGAGGTCGATCGGATCGGTCTCGAGCCGCAGCACGTCGAGTGCCACCGTGTCGAGCCCCTCGGCATGGAGGATGAGCGGGAGCTCGTAGATGTTGCCGACGTCGGCGGCGTTGATGACCGCTTCCTCGGCGACGTCGCAGAGGTTGGAGATCTTGCGCTTGAGGTCCTCGGGCACCGGCGCCTCGGATCGGCACACGATGAGGTCGGGCTGGATCCCGCGGCTGCGCAACTCGGTGACCGAGTGCTGGGTCGGCTTGGTCTTCTGCTCCGAGGACGGTCCGATGAAGGGGACCAGGGTGACGTGGATGTAGCAGACGTTGTCCCGCCCGGCGTCCTTGCGGTACTGCCGGATCGCCTCGAGGAACGGCAGGATCTCGATGTCGCCCACGGTGCCGCCGACCTCGGTGATCACGACGTCGACGTCGTCGGTCGCCACCTGGTGGATCCGGCGCTTGATCTCGTCGGTGATGTGCGGGATCACCTGGACGGTCTTGCCGAGGTAGTCGCCGCGTCGCTCGGCGGCGAGCACCGACTGGTAGATCGATCCGGTCGTCGCGTTGGAGGCGCGCGTCAGGTTCTCGTCGATGAACCGCTCGTAGTGGCCGAGATCGAGGTCGGTCTCGCCGCCGTCGTCGGT
>CBFCWS010000010.1:0-22625 GCA_965601765.1 uncultured Ilumatobacter sp.
GGGGGTGGTGGAGGGGCTCAGCGCCGGCGACAACACCCGCTCCGCGGTGATCGCACGCGGCCTCGCCGAGCTGACCCGGCTCGGGGAGGCGATGGGTGGCCACCCGGCCACCTTCGCCGGGCTGGCCGGGCTCGGCGACCTGCTGGCGACGTGCATGAGCCCGCTCAGTCGGAATCGCTACGTGGGCGAGCAGTTGGGGAAGGGTCGATCGCTGGACGACATCCTCGACGAGATGCACATGGTCGCCGAAGGGGTGAAGACCGCACACACCGTCGAGATGTTGGCCAAGGAGTACGACGTCGATCTGCCGATCTGCGACTCGGTCGAGCGTGTGCTGCGCGGCGAGATGACCGCGGAGGTCGCGTACGGCGGCTTGCTCCGGACCCAGGCCGGTCACGAGAGCGAGCCCGGCTGACCGGCGACGCCGCGCGGACCGGCAGCGGTGGTCGACCGACCACCAGGGAGTCAGCCGCCGCTCAGTGCAAGGCCGGCGTCCGCGGCGCGGTCGAAGTCGTCGTCGACGAGGACGACGTCATGGCCGGCTCGATCGAGGAGGGATGCGGCGATGCTCGCCCGGTACCCGCTCGCGCAGTGCACGTGCACCGGTCCCTCGGGCACCTCGTCGAGGCGATCGAGCAGCTCGTGCAGCGGGACGTGGGTGGCCCCGTCGACGTGCGCGGCGGCGTGCTCGCCGGATCGGCGGGTGTCGAGCACGCGCGGGTCGTCGAGCTGGGCCAGACGGGCGAAGTCGACGACCTCGTACCCGCTGCGCTCGGCGTCGGGCGCCCAGGCGTCGACCCCGCCGTCGGCCGCGCCCGCGGGGCGGTCGATCCCGATGCGCACCAGTTGGTGCTGGGCCTCGGTGATCTCCTCGGCGGTGTCGGCGAGCAGCGTGACCGGCATGCCCCACGGGACGAGCCACCCGAGATAGGTGACGAAGTCGCTGCCGAGCTCGATCCCGATCGTGCCGGGCACGTGGGATCGGGCGAACGCCCGCCGGGGGCGAAGGTCGACGACCCACTCGCCGCGATGGATGCGGCGTGCCAGCTCGACGGGGTCGACCGCAGCGGGCGGCGACAGGTCGATCGCGGTCGCGCCGGCGGTGTTGAGTGGGCCCATCTGGGCGTAGTACCGGGGGAAGGCGTCGAACCCGGCGGCGAGCTGGTCGACGAACCGGTCCTCGTCGGGCTCGACGAGTGCGACGTTGACGAGGCGCTCGGTGCCGAGCGTCCCGTCCGACTCCCCGTCCCCGGATGCCGACGAGCAGAAGCTGCCGAAGCCGTGCGTCGGGCAGACGAGGGTGTCGTCGGGGAGCGAGTCCGCGATCGCGTGGACCGAACGGTACTGGGCGTGGGACAGGGCCTCGGTGGACTCGGGCCCGATGAGGTCGGTCCGGCCGACGGTCCCGTAGAGCATCGACCCGCCGGTGAACGCGGCCGGCGGCGCGCCCGCGGCACCGACGACGTACGTGAGGTGGTGGGCAGTGTGCCCCGGCGTGTGGCGCGCCTCGACGCGCAGGTCGCCGACGGCGACGACGTCACCGTCGCGCACGGGGTGGTAGTCGAACCGGAGCGGTTCGTCGGCGGCGTGCAGGTAGGTCGCCCCGGTGACGCGCGCCAGAGTGAGACCACCGCTGACGTAGTCGTTGTGGACGTGCGTCTCGGCGACGTGGGTGATGGTCACGCCGGCCCGCTCGGCAGCCCGGAGGACCCGATCGATGTCGCGCTGCGGGTCGACGACGAGGGCGACCTCCCCGTCGTGGACGAGGTAGGAGCGGTCGCCGAGCGATGCCGTCTCGAGGGTGATGATGTCCACGTTCGCCGTCCTCCGTCTCGTGCTGCGCTGTCGTACCGACCATTCTGTCGAACCCCCACCTCGACGAACGACGCGCCGACCCGGCACGGCCCGGTCCCGGTCCCGGTTCCCCGTTCGGCGCGCTCGCAAACGCCGGCAGGCCGATGACCGCGGACCTCCTCGCGGTCGCGCTCGCCGTCTGAACCGCCGTCTCGACCCTCCTCGCCACCGATAGTCCGTTTGCCGGCGCGAAAGCGACATCCGACGTCGCTTTCGCGCGGGCAAACGGCCGGGGAGAGGTCGGGCGGGTCGGTGGGCAGCGGTGGTCAGGGAACCGGATCGATCACGGCCGGTCGGAGAGGCGTCGGTGGGTGGTGCTCTGGACGAGGGTGAGGCGGTGCGGGCCGCCGACGACCACCACGTTGGCGTCGTGCAGGGAGCGCACGAGCCGCAGCGCTCGGAGCGGGGGCACGTCGCGGACGACGTGGGCGGGGGCGACGAGGAGATCGTCGCCGCCGACTCGATCGACGATCGCGCGCTGGTCGTCGGGGTCGTCGACGACGGTCAGCAGCGCGTCGTCGTCCATGTCGGGGAACCACCTCGCGACGAGGTCGCGGTCGTCGCAGAGCACCGTCATCGGTGACTCGTCGCCCCTCGCTGCCTGACCGATCCTGGCCGCCAGCTCTGCGTCGTCGAGCTCGGACGACGTCGCCGGCGCCTTGATCTGCACGACCACGCGCCGCCACGGGCGCAGGACGTGTGCAGCGATCGTGGGGACGACGGAGCCGGCGCCGACCTCGTCGACCTCGTTGCCGAGCAGGAGATCGGCCGCCCAACGCGGGCCGCTCCAATCGAGGACGATCGCCGACGCGTCGACCTGGGCGGTCAGGTCGACCGTCGCGTCCGCGAAGGAGTCGTCGACGCGGACCACACCCTCGGCGTCGAGGCCGAGCGCCGCCACCTCGTCGACGAGCCGGTCGACGCCGAGTCGGGTCTGCGAGAGCGCACCGTCGACCGCCACCCCGTACGGTTGGACGACGCCGTCGTCCCAGCGCGCGATGCGCGCCGCCAGCACGGCGAGTGACGCCGGGTCGGACCCGTTCGCGCGTGTGTCGAGGAGCACCTGCTCGCCGATCGGGCGTCGGTCCACCACCGGCGCGGTGACACGTCGCGCGAACCACCTCGTCGCCAGCGACGTGATGAAGGCGGTGATGACGATCGCCAGCACCGCCGCGTTGACGACGTTCTGGCCGAACATCTCGAGCTGGCTGCCGACCTCGGCGATCGCGAGCGTCGACGCCGCCTGGCCGAACGAGAGCGACGACATCAGACCGATCTCGTTCGGTTCGAGCCGGTTGAGCAGCCCGGTGACGATCGCCGCCGTCGTCTTGCCGACGAGCACGAAGCCGGTGAAGAGCAGGCCGAGCTGGATCGTCTCCTTGTCGACGAGGAGAGCGGGGTCGATCGACAGCCCGATCGACACCAGGAACACCGGGACGAAGACGGTCGTGCCGACGAAGTCGAGGCGTTCCATCAGCGGGCCGCGGGTCGGCACCTGCCGGTTGAGACCCAGACCGGCGAGGAACGCACCGATCAAGCCCTCCATCCCGCCGACGAGTGCGACCGTCGCGCCGGCGCCCATCAGCGAGATCGCGAAGACCACGCGCTGCGGGCGAGTGCGTCCGATCCGCACGAAGAACCACCGTGCGATCCGGGGGAGGACCCACAGGCAGAACAGCACCAGCACCGGGAGGCCGAGCCACAGGGGGAGCGCGGGGTCGGGCGTCGACGGTTCGACCGACTCGGGCGCGAGGAACTCGCCGATGTACTCGCCGAAGGGCAGGTCGCGCGGTTCGATCTCGATGACCACCGTGGAGGTCGCGAGCGCGAGGACCGTCAGCGACAGGAGGTCGGCGACCACACCGGCGGAGACCGCGGCCCCGACCGACCGGGTGCTCTGCAACCCTGCCGCCTGCACCTCGGGGTAGGCGACGAGCGTGTTCGACGCCCACATCGCGCCGATCAGCAGCGCACCGAGGCCCTCGACGCCGTCGCGACCGGCCATCACCGCCGTGGACAGCACGAACGGGATGATGAACCCCAGCAACCCGTAGGTGATCGCCATGCGGCGGTTCTGGGTGAAGGCGCGGATGTCGAACGAGAGCCCGGCGAGGAACATCAGCATGAGGATCCCGATCGAGCCGAGCTCGCCGACCAGTCCGTCGGCGTCGAGCCAGCCGATCACGAAGGGGCCGAACACCACTCCGCCTGCGATGAGACCCACGAGCCCGGGGATCCGGAGCCGTTCGGCGATGATCGGCCCGAGCGCCACGATGCCGAAGACGATGGCGACCGTCGCTTCGACGCTCCCGTTCAGCACCGGTCACCCTCCCCACCCACCGCCCGTACTCTCCCACGAGTCGTGCAGCAGTCGCAACGACCCGCCCGGCGGGCGCGCCACGGTGGGCTCCGGGGACGGGCGTGGTCGTCAGGTAGCGGGCGCGGGCCGGGCCGGCGACGATCGGCGGATGCTCGTCGCAGGGCCGCAGGAGGCCTCGACCCGGAGCGGGTGGTGCCGATCTCGCTTCGGCCTCGAGCTGCGATGCCTGGCGGTGCCCGATCGACCGCTACGTCTCGTCCGCTCGCTGGTACACGCGGACGTGGTCGACGTAGTACTGGATCGGGAACTCGAGGTCGAGATCGATCGTGCCGCCCAGCGTGCCGCCCAGCGCGAGGTTGAGGATGAAGAAGAACGGTTGGTCGAAGACCCACTCCCGCTCGCCGAGGTCGTCGGGACCGATGTCGAAGTACATCTCGCCGTCGAAGTGGAATCGGAGCCCGTTCTCGTCCCAGTCGATCGCGAAGGTGTGGAAGTCGTCCGCGATGGCGAAGTCCTGACGGAACCACTTCGAACGGCCGCTGGCGCCGGAGTACCCCGGACCGTGGATGGTGCCGAGCACGAGGTCGGGCTCTCGTCCGACGTACTCCATGATGTCGATCTCGCCGACGTTGGGCCACTGCTCGGCGGGGTCGGTGGACTCGGCGTCGAACTCGGCGCCCAGCATCCAGAACGCCGGCCAGGTACCCGATCCGCTGGGTACCTTGATCCGCGCCTCCAACCACCCGTACCGGAACTCCTGGAGCCCCTGGCTCTTGAGCCGTGCCGAGGTGTAGTAGGAGTCCTCGAACTGCTCCTCTCGCAGCTCGATCACCAGCAGCCCGTTCTGGGTGCGGGCGTTCTCCGACCGGTCGGTGTAGTACTGGGCCTCGCCGTTGCCCCAGCCCCAGCCGCCGATGTCGTAGGTCCAGTTCTCTGGATCGATCGCGTCGCCGTCGAACTCGTCGTTCCAGACGAGCTCCATGCCGTCGGGCGGCTCGATCGGGATCGGCTCGGGTGTGGCGATCGTGGTGTTCGGAGGAGGTGCCTCCGTCGTCGTCGCCACCTCCGTCGTCGTCGCCGCCTGCGTGGTGCTCGCCGCGACCGTCGTGGTGGTCGCCGGCGCGGTGTCGCCGTCGCCTGACTCCGGGTCGGACCCGCAGGCCGCGGCCAGCAACGCGCCACTCAACCCGACGACGAGGAGCCGACGGTTGCGGCGACCACGCTCCACCGGTGCGTCAGCCCTTGACGGCGCCTGACGTCAGGCCGGAGATGATGTAGCGCTGGAGGAACATGAACAGCACGAGCATCGGGAACATCAGCATGAGCACCGCGGCGGCCAACTTGGGCCAGTCGCTGCCGTAGACGCCCTCGAACACGATCAATCCACGGGTGATCGGGTAGAGGTCCTCGTTGGTGAGGTACACCGTCGCCAGGACCAGCTCGTTCCAGATCCCGATGGCGTGGATCACGGTGACGGTGGCGATCGCCGGCCGGATCAGCGGGATCAGGATCGACCACACGAACCGGACGTAGCCGCAACCGTCGACGGCCGCCGACTCGTCGAGCTCACGCGGGATCGACTTGATGTAGTTGACGAGGATGATCAACCCGATCGGGTTGATCAGGAACAGCAGGATGTAGCCCTGCCGGGTGTTGAACAGGCCGAGGTTCAGGATCAGCTGGAACTGCGGGATCATCGCCGGGGGCAGGAACAGGGCCACCACGTAGAGCGTGAGCAACGCTCCGGCCCCGCGTACGTAGCCGCGCGCGATGGGGAAGGCGACGAACACCGACATGATCACGAAGAGGAAGGTCGCCACGCCCGTGTAGATCAGCGAGTTCATCAGGTAGCGCGGGAAGTTGGCGAGGCTCCACGCCTCGCTGTAGTTGGTGAACTGGATGCTCTCCGGGATCCCGGTCGGGTCGGCGAAGAACTCCGGCAGCGACTTCATCGACGCGAAGATCAGGATCAGCAGCGGGCCGACGTAGAACGCCGCGAACAGCAGCAGGATCACGTACGAGGCGATCTTGCCGATCATCCGGCGGCGTCGCGCTCCACCGTCGTCCACGGACGAGACGACGTCGGCAGGTGCGTCGAGGAGGACACTCATGGCATGTACTTCCTTTCACGCCGGTTGACGAAGGCGTTCGCCGACATCCCGAGCAGCAGCACCAGGACGAACAGCACGATCGACGCCGCCGCCGCGTACCCCTGTCGGAACGAGCTCGTCTCGGTCTGGCCGAAAGCCTCCGCGTACACGACGTAGCCGAGCACCTGCGTGCCGTTCCTGTACCCGGTCAGGACGAGGAACAGCATCCACGCCTGCAGGGAACCGATGATGTTCAACAAGAAGTTCGTGTTGACCGCGGGCGTGAGCTGCGGCCAGGTGACGTTCTTGAACAGCTGCCACCCGGATGCGCCGTCGACGGCAGCGGCTTCGTAGAGGTCGGCTGGGATGGTCTGGAGCCCGGCGAGGAAGATGACCATCGTGAAGCCGGCGTTCGCCCAGATCTGCACGACGATCACCCAGTAGAACGCGTTCGGACCGAGGAGGAACTGCGACTCCATCCCGAACCACCCGAACATCGCGTCCATCGGGCCGCCACCGGGCCGCAGGAACAGCTTCCACATCAAGCCCTGCACGGCGACCCCGAGGATGAACGGCACGAAGAAGAGCGTGCGGAACACGAGCCGGCCGCGCAGGTTCTGGTTGACGAGCATCGCCATCAGCAGGCCGACGCCGAACTGGATCGACGTCACCAGCACCATGAAGATCAGCGTGCGACGGAGTGCGTCGATGTTGTCCCGGGATCGAGCACCCTGGAACAGGAACTCGTCGAAGTTCTCGAAGCCGACCCAGCTGATCGGGAGGCCCCGGATGCCGGTGGCGTCGGTGAACGCGTAGATCGCGGTCGCGAGCGACGGCCCGACGCCGATGATCAGGTAGAAGCCGAGGCCCGGGATGAGCATCAGCCACGGCATCGCCCGGGCGACGGGCCCACCGCCGCCGAAGAGATTGCGTGTCGTCGTCGCTGCCATGAGTACCCCCGATGTGTCGGCGCGATCGTCGAGTGTTCCAGACCTCGGGTGGGTGTGCGGCGCCTCTCGGCGGCCGACACCCACCCTTGGTCGTCCTGGTCGCCCGAGGCGACCGTGTCAAGGTGTGCCGGTGATCAGAGGCCGGACTCGAGGTCGGCCTGTGACTGGTCGGCCGCTTCGGTAGCGCTGCCGAAGCTGCCGTCGTACAGCCAGAGCGCGGCCTGGGAGCCGTTGGCCCACTGGCCGGCGCCCTTCGGCCCGACCCACCACTGCTCGTACCCGACCGTGAACGCCCCCTCCTCGAGGAGCGGTGCGATCGCCTGGCCGAGCTCGGTTTCGAGCTGTGCGGTTGGCTGCGTGGGAATGTAGGCCGTCGCGTTGGCGAAGGCGTTGTAGTTGTCGGGCTCGGAGAACGCCGCGAGGTACGCCGACGCGACGTCGGGCACCGGCGTCTCCGCCGCGACGGCGAACGTCATGTCGTACTTGCCGAACAGGGTCTGGTTGTCGGCTGCGTCGCTGCTGCCCGGGAACGGGATGTACGTCCACTCGAAGCCCGCCGCCTCCTCGATCACGCCGGCGTTCCAGGCGCCGCTCGGTCCGAAGGCGACGTCGCCGGCGACGAACCGCTGAGCCGCCGAGTCACCCGTGAGGCCTGCAGACTCGGGGTCGAGGCGGCTGGCGAACGTCTCGTATCGATCGAACAGCTCCGATCCCTGCTCGTCGTTCCACGCTGCGTCACCCGTCCACAGGCCCTCGACGAGCGCCTGCTGGTCGGGGTAGAGGGCGCCGAGCAGTCCGTACGTGCCGACGAACACCGGCCACGAGTCCTGGGCACCGACGATCATGCACTTGTTGCCGGCCTCCTCGACGGCGTCGCAGGCTGCGAGGTACTCCTCCCAGGTCGTCGGCACCTCGACGCCGGCGTCGGCCAGCACGTCGAGGTTGACGAACGTCCCGCTGTAGACCGTGCGCCCGAGGTTGAGCCCGTACACGCTGTCCTCGAAGCTGCCGTCGGCGACAGCGGCCTCGTCGTAGTTGGCGAGGTACGGCTCGTCGCTGAGGTCCATCAGCAGACCGGCCTCGATCAGCTGCTGCCAGTACGGCGTGTCGGCGCCTTCCATGAACGGCTGCACGGGGTTCGAGAAGCCGGTGACGCTGATCGTCGTGACGTCGATGTCGTTGGCGGTCAGGCGCGTCTGGTTGGTGGCCTCGATGTCGTTGGCGTTCACGACCGTCATGTCGACGCTGACGCCCGGGTTGGCCTCCTCGAACTCGGAGTTGAAGTTCTCCATGAACTCGACGCCTGGCGGGTTCTGGTGGATCAGGACCCGGAGGGTGCCCTCCAGATCGCCGCCGGCAGCCTCCTCGCCGCCGGACTCCTCGGCCGCATCGGCGTCGTCGGCCGGTTCTTCGGCGGCGTCGTCGGCCGGTTCTTCGGCAGCGGCGTCGTCGGCCGGTTCTTCGGCAGCGTCGTCGGACGCCGGTTCTTCTTCGTCGTCGCCGCAGGCTGCTGCGACCAGTGCGACGCTGACGAGCAGCGGCACGACCTTGGAACTTCTCAACCTCATTCGGATCTCCCCTCGTGTGGCGGGCGACCGACCGCTTCGAGAAGCGTCCGGGCGCTCACGTTGTGCTCGCGTCTGCCCTGCTGGAGACGGAGTGCTCCCCGCCCTGGGAGCGCTCCCAGCGTATCCGCGGTCCGCGCCCGAAGTCAAGGGTTGATCGGGTCGGTGAGCCTTGACTACGCTGGGAGCGCTCCCGATTGGTCGGTCGATCTGCGATCCGGACTCGTGCCGCAGATCGTCGGCGAGTCGACGATCGAGACAGGGGTGAGCGAGAGGTGTGGTGCACGTGACCGAGGGGATCGAGCTCGTCGACGGCGTGGAGATGCTCAGGATCTCGTCGGTGGACGACATGGACCCGTTCCTGATGACGATCGTCAGCAACTCCGACCTGTGGATGTACCTGTCGAGCACCGGTGGACTCACCGCAGGGCGCATCGATGCCGCGACCTGCATCTTCCCGTACGAGACCGACGATCGGCTCCATCATCTCGGCGGTCGCGTCGGCCCGGCGACGGCGCTGCGGGTCCACCGCCCCGACGGCCCCGTCGTCTGGGAACCGTTCCGCGGTGAGGCCGGGGTCGAACGGAGCCTGCTGAAGAGCACGCTCGGGAACTCGGTCGTGTTCGAGGAGCGCCACGACGAGCTCGGGTTGACCATCCGTGCCCGGTGGGCACCGTCGGATCGATTCGGCTGGGTCCGGACGGTGTCGCTCGTGAACCGATCCGACGGCGAGCCGATCACCGTCGATCTCGTCGACGGGCTGCTCGACGTCATGCCGTGGGGCATCGGCGTGACGTTCCAGCAGCAGCGGAGCAACCTCGCCAACGCGTACCGGCGCAGCGAGATCGTCGCCCCCGGGATCGGCGTCTACTCGCTCGAGGCGTTGATCGTCGACCTGCCCGAGCCGGCCGAGGCCCTGCGGGCGACGACGGTGTGGGCGGCCGGGCTCGACACACCGCGGCGAAGCGTCGATCCGACCGCCCTCGCCGACTTCCGCGACGGCAAGCCCTTCCACGAGGCATCGCTGCGGACCGGGCGGCCGGGTTCCTTCCTCGTCGCCGTGACCCGCTCGATCGAGGCGGGGCAGACCCTGCGCTGGCACGTCGTCGCCGACGCCGCGCAGAGCCACACCGACATCGCCCGCCTGGCGGCCGAGCTCAAAGCCGACACCGATCTCGTTCACAGCATCGACGACGACGTCGACCGTTGCTCGGCCGACCTCCGACGGCTCGTCGCCGGCGCCGACGGCGTGCAGCTCACCGGGTCGGCGACCGTCGACGCCCATCACCTCGCCAACACGCTGTTCAACGTGATGCGAGGCGGCACCTTCGCCGACGGCTACACGATCGACGCCGAGCGCTTCCGCGAGTTCGTGCGCGCCCGCCACCTCGGCACCGCCGAGCGGCATGCGCAGTGGCTCGCCGAACTGCCGCACTCGCTCGACGTCGCCGACCTGCGGGCGCGGGCATCCGCCGTCGGCGACCCGAACCTCACCCGGCTCGCCCACGAGTACCTCCCGCTCACGTTCTCGCGCCGCCACGGCGACCCCAGCCGACCGTGGAACCAGTTCGCGATCCGCGTGCAGGACCAGGACGGCGCGCCCATCCTGAGCTACCAGGGGAACTGGCGCGACATCTTCCAGAACTGGGAGGCGTTGTGCCGCACCTTCCCGCTCTACCTCCCCTCGATGATCGCCAAGTTCGTCAATGCGTCGACCGCCGACGGATTCAACCCGTACCGCATCACCAGCGAGGGCATCGACTGGGAGATCCCGGACCCCGACGATCCGTGGAGCGGGATCGGGTACTGGGGCGACCACCAGATCGTCTACCTGTACCGGCTCCTGCGAGCCCAGCGCGATCACGATCCCGACTGGTTGCGTGATCAACTCGCACGGCGGGACTACTCCTTCGCCGACGTCCCGTATCGGATCGCGCCCTTCGATCGGCTGCTGGTCGACCCGAAGAGCACGATCGAGCACGACGAGGTGGCCGAGGCCGAGATCGCCCGCCGAGTCGGTGAGCGCGGCGCCGACGGCCGGCTCGTCGTCGACCGCGACGGCGACGTCGTCCACGTGGCCCTGATCGAGAAGCTGCTGGTCCCTGCACTCGCGAAGCTCTCCAACCTCGTCCCGCGGGGCGGGATCTGGATGAACACCGAGCGACCGGAGTGGAACGACGCCAACAACGCGCTGGTCGGCTACGGGCTCTCGATGGTCACGCTCGCCCACCTCCGCCGCTACCTGGAGCTGCTCGACGACGTCACCCGCGACGCCGACGCCGATCACCAGGTGTCGGCGAGCGTGGTCGGGTGGATCGACGAGGTGTCCGGTGTGCTCGCCGCCCACGATTCGCTGCTCGGAGGCGAGTCGATCGACGACCGCAGCCGTTTCGCGGTCCTCGAAGGGGTCGGCCGTGCCTTCGACCGCTACCGGACCCGCCTCTACGAGAGCGGAACGTCCGAGCCGGCGACGTTGCCGTCGAGCTCGCTGCGTGCGTTCCTCGCGACCGCGATCCGTCACCTCGACGACTCGGTGCGCACGGCCCGCCGCCCTGACGGCCTCTACGACGCGTACAACCTGATCTCGTTCCGCGACCTGGGTGGGGACGGTGCCGCGAGCGTCTCACGTCTGGCACCCATGCTCGAAGGTCAGGTCGCGGCGATCAGCTCCGGGCTCCTCGACGTCGACGACGTCGTCGCGCTCGTCGACCAGATGTACCGGTCCGACCTCTACCGACCCGACGTCGACTCGTTCCTCCTCTACCCGGCCCGATCCCGGCCGTCGTTCCTCGAGCGCAACCAGGTCCCGCCGGAGGCGGTCGAGTCGAACCCGCTGCTGGCCGCGCTCACCGCGGCCGGCAACGTCGACGTGATCGCGCGCGACGCCGACGGTCGCCACCACTTCCACCCCGACCTCGAGAACGCACGCCACCTGGAGGCAGCGCTCGACGCGCTCGCGGCGACCGGCTTCTCGGCGCTCGTCGACGAGCACCGCGCCGCCGTCCTCGGGCTCTACGAGGAGGTGTTCCGTCACCACATGTTCACGGGCAGATCTTCGACGATGTACGGGTACGAGGGGATCGGCTCGATCTACTGGCACATGGTGGCGAAGCTGCTGCTGGCCGTTCAGGAGTCGGTCCTCGAAGCGCCGTCCCGGACCGACGCGAAGTCGCTCCGACGACTCGGCGATCTCTACGACCGGATCCGGGGAGGGCTCGGCTTCAACAAGTCGGCCGACGAGTACGGGGCGTTCCCGACCGATCCGTACTCCCACACGCCCGCCCACGCCGGAGCGCAGCAGCCGGGGATGACCGGCCAGGTGAAAGAGGAGCTCCTCACCCGGTGGGCCGAGCTCGGTGTCACCGTGGGCCGCGGCTCGATCCGCTTCGTGCCCGACCTGTTCCACGAGCGCGAGCTGCGCGTCGAGCCCGGCACGCTCGACACCGTCGACGTCGCAGGTTCCGACAGCCGGGTCGACGTCCCGGCCGGAGCTGCTGCACTGACCCTGTGCCGGGTGCCGGTCGCGGTCGAGGTCGTGGACGGCGAGGGATCGATCACGATCACGCACGCGGACGGGACCCGCCGCGACGTCGCCGGCCTCGAGCTCGACGGCTCGACGTCCCGGCTGGTCTTCGAGCATCGCGGCGAGATCACCCGACTCGTCGCCCGCCTGCCCTCGGGGTCGGCCCGATGACGAGCTGCGCAGCCGCCGCGAACGGCGACGGAATCGCAGGGGAGCGCTTGCGCCGATGGACGACACCGGCAACCTGACGCTCGAGACC
Source organism: uncultured Ilumatobacter sp. (assembly GCA_965601765.1). Taxonomy (GTDB): domain Bacteria; phylum Actinomycetota; class Acidimicrobiia; order Acidimicrobiales; family Ilumatobacteraceae; genus Ilumatobacter. The sequence continues at coordinate 12,562 of CBFCWS010000010.1, forward strand.
ATCGGCAAGCTCGCCGGGGTGTCACGCTCCACGGTGTCGCGCGTGCTCAACGACCATCCCGACGTCCGCCCCGAGGTGCGGGTCAGGGTCGAGGCGGTGATCGAGAAGACGGGCTACCTGCCCAACCGTGCGGCGCGGGCGCTGGTCTCCAACCGAACCGGCGTGATCGGGCTGGTGATGCCGACCGACGTGAACGACCTGTTCGGAGATCCCTACTACTCCGCCCTCGTGCACGGCATCCGGGCCGGGTGTGAGGCGACCGGGACGACGTTCTCGATCCACCCCTTCTACGGACCGCGGGGCCGGGCCGCCGTCCTCCCGACGCTGCTCGCACAGGGCGTTCTCGACGGGGTCATCGCGACGGCGGGCCCGTACAGCGACGAGCTGATCACGACGCTGCGGGATCGCAAGCGGAACCTGGTCGTCGTCGGCCACCCGGGCGACACCAGTGACATCCGACGCGTCGACGTCACCAACTCGATGGGGGGCGCCGACGCCACCGCCCATCTGTGCCGGCTCGGCCGGGACAGCGTCGGCTACGTCGGTCCCACCCACCGGTACGTCTACGGGGAGGATCGTCTGCAGGGGTACTCCACTGCGATCGTCGACGCCGGACGGGAGCTCGATCCGCGGCTGATCCGACTCGACGAGCCGACCTCCGCCGGCGGATATCGAGCGGCGGTGTCCGTCCTCGCCGAGCGACCCGATGCGCTGTTCGTCGCCACCGATCCGATGGCGGCCGGTGCGCTGCGCGCGCTGCGCGACCTCGGCGTGGCCGTTCCCGACGACGTCGCGATCGTCGGCTTCGACGGCCTGCCGAACGCCCAACCCACCGACCCCGAGCTCACCACCGTGGTGCAGCCGGTCGGCGACGTCGGGCGCACGGCGGTCGCCATGCTCGAGCCCGGCTACGACGGCCCCGCCACCGTCGAGCTGCCCACGACGCTGCGCATCGGCGAGTCGTGCGGTGCACGGCGCGCGTCGACCGCGGTCGAGTAGCCGGACCGATGGACCGCGAACCGGGACCGGTGGCTCCGACCGACGACGGCGTCGCGACGCTGGTTCGCTCGATGACGTTGGCCGAGAAGGCCGGGCAGATGACCCAGGTCGAGTTCGGCAGCATCTCGCCCGACGAGGTGGCGTCGTGGGCGATCGGGTCGGTGCTGAGTGGTGGCGGCGGCAACCCGGGTGACGGGTCGGCCGACGCCTGGCGCGATCACGTCCGGTCCTACGTCGACGCATCGCGGCGGAGCCGGCTCGGGATCCCGATCCTCTACGGGACCGATGCCGTCCACGGGCACAACAACGTGATCGACGCGACGATCTTCCCGCACAACATCGCCATGGGCGCCACCCGCGATGCCGACCTGGTGCGAGCCGTCGCCCGTGCGAGCGCCCTGGAGACGGCTGCGACGGGTGCCCGGTGGTCGTTCGCGCCGTGTCTCGCCGTTCCTCAGGATCCACGCTGGGGTCGCACGTACGAGGGCTTCTCGCAGGACCCCTCGGTCGTCGCGACCCTCGGGGCGGCCGCGGTGCAGGGCTGGCACGGCGACGACCTGCCCGCGACGGGCGTGCTCGCCTGCGCGAAGCACTACGTCGGGGAGGGTGCGACCGTGTGGGGATCCGCCGGCGGTCACCGCCATCCCTGGATCGACTGGTGGGACGGCTGGGGCGCCGACTGGCAGATCGACCAGGGTGACGTCGTCATCGACGAGGACGAGCTGCGACGGGTGCACCTCTCGCCGTTCACCGCCGCGGTCCGGGCGGGGGCGCTCACCGTCATGGCGTGCTACTGCTCGTGGCACGGTCGACGCGTCCATGCCCACCGATACCTCCTGACCGACGTCCTCAAGGGCGAGCTCGGGTTCGACGGCTTCGTGGTCTCGGACTGGATGGCGATCGATCAGTTGCATCCCGACCACGCGACCGCCGTCGCACGAGCCCTGGCCGCCGGCGTCGACATGGTGATGGTGCCCTTCGACCACCGGCGCTTCGTCGCCACCGTCGTCGAGCTCGTCGAGCAGGATCACCTGCCGGTCGAACGGATCGACGACGCGGTCGCCCGCATCCTCCGCGTCAAGGCACGGATCGGGCTCCTCGACGGCCGGGTCGACGGTCGGGCCGAGCTCCGGGACGAACCGCCGGTGCCGGTCGAGGTGGTCGGGTGCGAGGAGCACCGTACGCTCGCACGAACCGCCGTCTCGGCCTCGACGGTCGTCCTCACCGACGACGGTGTCCTGCCGATCCCCGACGATGCGACGTTGCTGGCGGCGGGCGAGGCCCTCGACGACATCGGGATCGGCTGCGGCGGGTGGACCATCTCCTGGGAGGGCGCCGCAGGTGCCGTGACCACCGGCCGGACGATCCTCGACGGCCTCCGGTCGCGCCCGGGCGGCGTCGTGGCGTACGACCCGCACGGTGCCGTCGGCGACGTGCGTGCCGATGTGGGCGTCGTCACGATCCACGAGCTGCCCTACGTCGAGGGCGGTGGTGACCGGGCCGACCTGTCGGTCCCGCCCGATCAGATCGACGTCGTCGCCCGGATCCGCGACCGCGTCGACCGTCTCGTCGTCGTCGTGATCTCCGGCCGGCCGCTGCTGCTCGGCGCCGTGCTCGAACACGCCGACGCGCTCGTGGCGGGGTGGCTGCCCGGATCGGAGGCCGACGGCATCGCCGACGTGTTGCTCGGTCGGGTGGCCTGCACCGGCAGGCTCCCGGTGCGCTGGCCGCGCACCGAGGCACAGGTGTCCGGGAGCCCGACCGGGAGCGACGACGGCGACGAGGCGCCCCCGCCGCTACCCGTCGGTCACGGCCTCGATCTGGCCCCCGCCGCCGGACCGCCTGACCGCCCGGCGCCGGCGTGACGGTCCGACTGCGCCGCCGGCCCGTCGACTCTGTGGCAGCGATCGCGACGCCGACGCGCGTGATCGCTTCCACAGACTGCAGTGGCTGACTCTGGGGCAGCGATCGTGACGCCGGGGCGCGTGATCGCTTCCACAGACTTCAGGGGGCGTGCGTGGATGCGGGTGAACGCGCTTCGGTGTCAGGGACGGGCGGGGGAACCGTCGGGGAGCCGGGCCTGCGTCCACTGTTCGACGACCTCGTCGACGGGGTGCTCGCGGGCGCGCCGCTCGTCGATGTCGATCCCGAGACCGGGACGGTCGTTGGCGTACAGGTACCCGTCCTCGACCGTCGGCAGGCCCGGGAACACCTCGTGGTCGACCTCGGTCGGCTGGTACCACTCCTGCACCCCGAACGCCGGTGACCACAGATCGAGGTGGAGGTTGGCCGCGTGCCCGACCGGTGAGGTGTCGGCCGGACCGTGCCAGGCGGTGCGCACCCCGAACGCGTGCGCGAGGTCGGCCACCTTCCTGGCCGGGGTGACCCCGCCCATCTGGCTGACGTGCATCCGGATGAAGTCGATCAGTCGCCGCTCGATCAGCGTCCGCCACTCGAGCGGGTGGTTGAAGAGCTCGCCCATCGCCAGCGGCGTCGCGCACTGCGATCGCACCCGCTCGAACCACTCGAGATCCTCGGGGGCCAGGAGGTCCTCGAGGAAGAACAGCCGGACCGGCTCCACGTCCTTGGCGAACACGACCGCATCCGCCGGGGTGAGGCGCTCGTGCACGTCGTGCAGCAACTCGACGTCGGGACCGACCTCCGCGCGCACGTGCTCGAGCATGGCGAGCGTGTCGCGGCGGTACGCACGGGGATCGAAGTACGCCCCGTCCGGCGATCCACGCGGCGGTGGCGAGCCGATCGACCGACCGCCGTACAGACCCTGCTGCACGCGGACGAAGCGGTAGCCCTCCTCGACGTGGTGTCGCACGCGATCGGACACCTCGCCCGGTGTCGCCCCGTCGGCGTGCACGTACACGTTGGCGGCCTCGCGGCACTTGCCGCCGAGCAGGTCGTACACCGGCATCCCCGCCCGCTTGCCCTTGATGTCCCAGAGTGCCTGGTCGACCCCGGAGATCGCATTGTTGAGGACCGGTCCGTTGCGCCAGTACCCGTGCACCATCGACATCTGCCAGATCTCCTCGATCCGGGACACGTCACGACCGACGAGGAACGGCTTGAGGTGGCGCTCGAGCGCCGCGGCCACGGCGTGGATCCGCTGGGTGAACGTCGCGCATCCCACGCCGTACAACCCCGGCTCGGAGGTGAGCACCTTGACGATCGCAAGGCGCGCACGGCCGGGCTGGGTCAGGATGATCTGGACGTCGTCGATGGTGATGGGGGATGTCATGGGGCTTCGCTCGTCGCTGTCGGTGGGTCGGGCGGCTCGTCCGATCGGTCCGGTGGCGGTGTCGGTCGCCACCCGGTCTGCTCGGTGATCGCGCTCACGTCGATCAGATCCGGTACGTCCGGCGGCACGTCGGGATAGTACGTGCGGATCAGTTCGGGTATCGAGAGGTCGCGGTGTCGATGGGACGATCCGGGGGCGTAGACGCGATAGCCCGGCAGATCCGTGCGGAGGACGGCGACGATCAGCTCCGCGGCGTCGTCGTAGGTGAGGCCGGTGAAGCCCTCGAACACGTCGACCTCGTCCTCCTCGCCGGCTCGAACGCACGCGCGCTGCTCCCAGCGGTGCAGCATGGGGAACCGAATCGCGACGCAGTCGACCGCGCATCGTGTGGCGTAGTAGCGCAGCATCGTCTCGCTGAGCTGCTTGCTGAGCGCGTACACGTTCGACGGGGTGGCTTCGAACGTCGCGTCGATCGGATATCGCGGGCGCGGTGGCTCGTCGACGACCGTCCGGCGGTCGGGGTGCGACCCGATCAGCTGCAACGTGCTGGCGAACACGATCCGGCCGACCCCCCGCTCGGCGGCGCCCTGGAACATGTTCTGGTTCATGGCGAGGTTCTCGTTGAAGGCGAGCTGCGGGGGACGCGGCCGGATGCCCGGGTGGTTGGCGATGTGCACGAGCACGTCGATGTCGTCGAGCAACGACAGCGCCACCCGGTGGTCGAGCAGGTCGGCCTGCTCGAATCGGTACGGCACTCCGGGCGCGTTCACGACATCGGTCGCGAGGAGGTCGAGCCCCTCGTCGTGGAAGCGCGCGGCGACGGTGCTGCCGAGCCGTCCCGCAGCACCGGTGACGAGCACGCGCGGTCGCCCGGAAGCGGCGTCGCCGCTGGTGTCGCCGGTCATCGGTCGACCTCGACGAAGGTCACGCAGACGGGCTCGGACACCTCGGCGACCACGCCGTTCCGGCGGAGGAGCCCGGTGTGCTCGTCGACCGCGAACGCGACGAGGGTCCCGCTGTCCTGGTTGGCGACGACCAGGGTGCGGCCCGCCGGGTGGACGGCGAAGTTCCTGGGGGTCCGGCCGCCGCTCGGGACGTGGCCGACCGGCTCGAGGGGCTGGTCGGGCCCGGCGAACCCGAACACTGCGATGCTGTCGTGGCCGCGGTTGGAGACGTAGACGTGGCGCCCCGTCGGGTGGACCCGCACCTCGGCCCCGATCGACTCGCCGGTGTAGCCGTCCGGCAGGGTGGACGCGACGAAACGGGGTCGCAACCGACCGTCGTCACGGTCGACGGCGAGGCTGATGATCGTCGAGTCGAGCTCACCGACCGCGTAGGCGACCGGTGCTCGCGGGTGGAATGCGAGGTGTCGCGGGCCGGTGCCAGGATCGAGGGCGACCTCCTCGGCGAGCCGGAACGCGTCGGGCGAGTCGTGTCGGTAGTGGCTGATGCGGTCGGTGCCGAGATCGACGGCGTAGACGCCGTTGCCGTCGGGGTTCGGGACGATGCAGTGCGCGTGCGGCCCCGCCTGGCGGGCGTGCGGACCGGAGCCCGCGTGGCGGTGCACCGCGATCAGCTCGCCGAAGCCGCCGTCGAGCGCGATCGCGTACGCTGCGACGGTTCCGGAGCCGTAGTTCGCGACGTAGACGTGTCGACCGGCCGGGTCGACGCTGACGTGGCACGGCGCCGCGCCGTGGCTCGATGCGTGGTCGAAGCGCGTGAGCGACCCGTCGGCGGGGTCGAGTCGGAGCGCGACGACGGCGCCGTCGGGGACGGTCTCGCTGACCGCATAGACGATCCCACCGTTCGGGTGGGCAGCGAGGAACGACGGGTGTTCGAGGCCATCGACTCGGCCCGTCGCGACCAACGTGCCGGCTGCGTCCGACGCGTCGTACACGTGGATGCCCGTCGGCGAGTCGTGGGTGTAGCAACCGACGAGGAGCAGCCGGTTGCCCGTCATCGACGCACCGTCACGTCGACACCGTCGTCCTTCACCGTCGCTGCCATCTCGTCGCCGTCATCTCTCGTCGTCATCCTGTCGTCGTCTCGCACCGCCCAACCCGTGGTCGTTGAACCCGCGCGTCGCCGCGCGGGTTCCTCGCATCCGGCGAAGCGACCGACATCGCGACCGACGACTCGAGGTGGGAGCGCTCTCGGATCCGGCAGCGTACCCGACGGTCGGCCGGTGGTGGACGAGGTGTGCGCCGTCGTGCTCAGACCCGCGCGGCCGAGTAGGGGAGCCAGTGACCCGCGTCGAAGTCGTACAGCTTGCAGGCGCGCGTGCTGCGCCAGAACCGGCGGATCGACGATCGCGCTTCGCGCACGGTGTCGGGATAGGCGGTGGCGATGGCACGGGCGGCGGTGGGTAGCTGGTGGAACGGGATCCGGGTGTCGACGTGGTGGGGCACGTGGACCATGATGTTGTGCATCCAGAGCCGGTTGACCAGGCGCGGCAGGTGCAGCACGGTCGTCGATTCCATCTGGCCCTTGAACTGGCTCCACTCGCGTCGCGGCCACCACCGGATGTCGGGTGCGATGTGGTGGACGTACACCGTCCACCCGATGATCTGGAGGAACACGAGCAGCGGGATGACGAACAGCTTGATCGGCAGCCACACGGCGGTGACCCAACCGCCGGTCAGTGCGCCCGCGACGACCGCCGCCACGACGGCGACCCCCAGCACCGCCGCGACGACCGACTTGTCGCGATCGATCGTGCCCTGCCGCTTGCCGCCGCCGCGGAAGAACCACATCTTGCCGAGCCAGACCGAGTGGGCGTAGTAGGCACCCGATCCCAGGAACGACCACTCGAAGCGGTGCCGTAGACGCCCGAACCGTCCGAGGGCGCGGTAGTCGTCGACCGTCAGCGGATGCCACACGAAGTCGAAGCCCTGTCGCGTGGTGTAGCCGTGGTGGATCCGGTTGTGGCCGAGGTCCCAGGCGGCCTCGACGTGGGCGCTCGGTGCAATGCACAGCCGGCCGATCATCCGGTTGATCGGCCGAGACTCCACGAGTGCGCAGTGGGAGGCGTCGTGGCCGAGCACGAAGAGCCCGGCCACGCCGAGCCCGGCCAGCACCCAGAGCACCGGCAACGCCCACCAGGCATCGGTGAAGGCGAGCGCCACGACCGGCGCGAGGTACAGGATCGTGGCCTGGGCGAGGGCGAGCGAGGCACGGCCGGACGACCGCTGGTAGCACTGCTCGGGGATCACCTTGCGGACCTCGTTGAGCGATGTCGTCGGGGGACGCTGGGGCGCGTGAGTGTCCAGACCCATGCCCCGAGGTTACGCGATCCGACCTACCGGTCGGTAGGGACCTCTGTCACATCCGACCGCCGGGGGCAGCGCCGGGTGATCGGACCGCCGATGCGCTCCCGCGTCCCATCAGCGAACGGACCTCGGCGTGGATCGTCGCGACGTACGTGTCGAGCTCGTCCGAGAGCTCGGGCGAGAGCTGGTCGCCGAAGTCGACGACCTCGGGTTCGATGCCGAAGATCACGACCTCGTCGGGGCACGTCCCGAGGCGCCGGGCCAGCGCCAGCACGCTCAAGAGGTCGCCCTCGTGCAACGACAGGCGCGGCTGCACCTTGCGCGAGACCACCTCGTCCGGCGTGAACCGGCGGATCGTCCCAGGAGCGGCCCCCATGACAGCGCAGTCGACGAACACCACCCGGTCACGCCCCTCCAGCTCGTGGAGCACGCTCATCCCCGAGGTGCCCATGTCGAGCACGTCGACGGTGGCCGCGAGCGGTGTCTCCTGCAGGCGCGCGACGACGCGGACGCCGATCCCCTCGTCGGACATCAGCGGGTTCCCCATCCCGATGACGGCGATCCTCCGGTCGGACGGCGAGCTCAACTCAGACGAACTCCACGTTCAGCGGGTGGGTCGAGCACGAGATGCACGGGTCGTACGAGCGCACGAGCATCTCCATCAGCAACCTCACCTCGTCCTGGCCCCGGTCGATGATCTGGGGGACGAACTCGAACGGATCCCCGCGAACGCACAAGGCCACCCCCGGTCCCACGACCGTACACAGCGATCACGACCGCTCACCACCCGATCAAGCCTCCGACCGTTGACGACGTCCCAGTGCCGAATGTCCTCAACACCCGTGGCCGCTGCGAGCCGGCCGAACGAAGCTGCGGGGTGGCTTCCGCCCGCCGGGACGGGCGCGCGACCGGCGACTGCAACCCGACTGCAACGTTCCCCGTGCACACTCGCACCGTGGTCGGCGACGTCTGTCGGCCACCATCCATCGAGGAAGGACATCATCCATGCACACCACCCGACGACACCGACGATCGACCGCCCCGGCGGCGCCGACCCGCTCTCGCCCGGCCCGCGTCATCGCGGGCCTGATCGCGCTGGCAGGGTTGACCGCGACGTCGTTCGCGACGGCGGCGGCAGCTCCCGGCAAGTCCGACCTCGCGGAGGTCCGCGCCGCGACGGCGCAGTTCCACCGGGTCGAGGTGGCCGAGGAAGCCGGGCATCAACTGGGCTACATCGCCCCGTTCCTGCTCGACCACTGCATCGCCCACCCGACCGCCGGCGCGATGGGGTACCACTGGTTCGACCACGACGCCATCCACGACATCGGACTCGATCCCCTGAGCCCCGAGGGGCTCGTCTACGAGCCCGGTCCGAACGGGCAGCTGAACCTCGTCGCCGTCGAGTGGATCGTCCCCGTCGCCGCATGGCACGCCGCCGGCAACACCGAGCCGCCGAGCGTGCTCGGCCAGGAGATGCACATCCTCAACCCGGCCCTCGGCTGGTACATCCTCCACGCCTGGGTGTGGAAGCAGAACCCGTCCGGGATGTTCGAGGACTGGAACCCGAACGCGGTCTGCCCCTGATCAGGGTGCCGGCCGACCACGAGGCACCAGCGCGAGCCCGTCGCCCGACGGCAGCCGCTCCGCAGACCTGACGTCGGCCGACATGTCCGCGGGCGGCGGGACGTCTCCTCGGGTCGACGCGCGTCGACCGTTGTCGACCCGAGGATCGACGGCACTCGCGGCGGCGGACGCCGCAGGGCTGCGGGGCAGCGAGCGACCGGAGCGGTCTCGTCGGCGGGCCGCCGCCGGACGCCGGCGCGGGTCGAGCCACTGTGTGGTCGACCTACTGCGGTCGACCTTCTGTGGTCGACGTGGTCCGGCGAGCCGACGACGCACGGGTCGTCATGCTGACGGCGGATCGGTCGGCGGCGGCCGCCGAACTGATGGCGAACGAGCACCGCGGCGCCGATGTCGCACCGGTGACGGGCTTCGCGGACGAGGCCGTCTGCTGTCGTGCGCTGTCGGAGCTGCTGTCCGACGGGGACGAGCCCCGACAGTGCGGCGCGCCGCAGAGCGGGATGGCGAGGCGGCGTAACGTGTCGCGCATGCCTGTGCTCGACGCCATCGGGTTCGTCGTCGACGATCTCGACGCCACCCTCCGCTTCTACCGCGCCCTCGGGCTCGACATCCCCCACCAGAGCGGTGGCCACGTCGAGGCGACCCTCCCGTCGGGGATGCGGATCATGTGGGACACCCGCGATGTCGTCACGTCGTTCGATCCCGACTGGACCGTCCCCGCAGGGGGGCACCGCGCCGCACTGGCGTTCCGCTGCACCGATCCGGGGGAGGTCGATGCCGTCTACGCCGCCATGACGGCGGCCGGGTTCGGCGGCCACCTGCCGCCCTGGGACGCGCCCTGGGGGCAGCGCTACGCGATCCTCCACGATCCGGACGGCAACCCGGTCGACCTCTACGCGCCGCTACCGACCTGACGCGGGCCGCGGCGCCCTCCCCGGAGCACCGCTGTGGCGGGGGGGGGGGGG
>CBFCWS010000011.1:0-22346 GCA_965601765.1 uncultured Ilumatobacter sp.
TCCGAGGCGTCGACGCTGTTCGCGCAGAGCGGCTACGACGGCACCTCGCTCAACGACATCGCCGCCGAGGTCGGGATCCGACGGCCCAGCCTGCTCCACCACTTCCCGTCCAAGGAAGCGCTGTACCAGGAGGTGTTCGAGGTCCTCCTCTCCGACTGGTTCGATCGACTCGCCGGTGCGATCGCGGCGCCCGAGGAGGGATTGGCCAAGGTCGAGCAGGTGCTGCGCGCCGGGTTCCGGTTCTTCGCGGACAACCCGAACTACGTCCGCCTCGTGCGACGCGCGGCGATCGACGGCGGCAACCACCTCGCGGTCGACCTGTCGAGCGTGCTGCGACCGATGTTCGACCAGGCCGCCGGCTACTTCGAGCGCGAGATGGACGCCGGCGTCTTCGTCCGACAGGATGCCAGGCAGCTGATGATCACCGGGTACGGGGCGCTCTTGAGCTACTTCTCCGACGAGTCGTTCCTCCAGGGTCTCCTCGACGTCGCGCCGATGTCGGCGAGCGCGCTCGCGGATCGCGAGGAGCACGTCGTGCAGTTCTTCCGGGCCGCGCTCGTCCCCGCCGGCTGAGCCCCGACACGCGCCGGCGCCCGGGATCGTCGGCGCGCCGGCATGCCCGATCGCACGGCCGACGGCTCGGTACGATCGGCGGTGCATGTCGACGTTGTCCGAAGCCGCCTCCAAGGAGCTCCTCGCCCCCTACGGGCTCCCGGTTCCGCTCGAGCTGGTCGCCACCGGTCCGATCGCCGCGGTCGACGCCGCCGACGCGATCGGGTTCCCCGTGGTCGCGAAGCTGGTCGGCGATTCGATCGCGCACAAGACCGAGCGGGGTCTCGTCCGCCTCGGCCTCGACGACGCGATCGCCGTCGAGCGCGCCGCGACCGAGCTGCTCGCCGCGGCCACCCCCGACGACGGTCCGGTCGAGGTCCTGATCGCACCGATGGTGCGTGGCCATCGCGAGCTGATCGCCGGACTGCTCCGCGACCCGCAGTTCGGTCCGACGGTGATGCTGGGCATCGGTGGCGTCCTCGCCGAGGCGCTCGGCGACGTCGTGTTCCGCCCGGCGCCGCTCGATCCGATCACCGCCACCGAGATGATCGACGCCCTCGACACCCAGGCCGTGCTCGCTGCGTTCCGCGGTGAGGCCGCGGTCGATCGCCGGGCGCTGGTCGACCTGCTCGTCGGTCTGGGGCGACTCGCCGTCGAGCGCCCCGACGTCGTCAGCGTCGACGTCAACCCGCTGATCGTCACGGCCGACGGATCGCCGCTGGCCGTCGACGCGCTGGTCGAGCTCGGCGACGCCGAGGTGGTGATGCAACCGGTTGCGACCCGACCGAGGCCGACCGATTCGCAGTTCTCGGCGCTGTTCGAGCCGCGCGCCGTGCTGGTCACCGGTGCGTCGTCGCACCCCGGCAAGTTCGGGTTCGTGTCGCTGCACAACATCCTCGCAGGGGGATACGAGGGCGGGGTCTACGCCACCAACCTCAAGGCCGAGGAGATCCTCGGCGTCCAGACCGTCGCCGACATCGCCGAGCTCCCCGACGACACGATCGATCTCGTCGTCGTGTGCACCCCTGCGGCGGCGAACCCCGACGTGCTCCGCGCATGTGCGGCCAAGGGGATCACGGCCGCGTTCCTGACCTCCGCCGGGTACGGCGAGGCGGGCGAGGCGGGCAGGGCTGCCGAGGCCGTCCTGGTGGCGCTCGCCGACGAGCTCGAGATCTTGCTCGCCGGACCGAACGGGCAGGGTGTCGTCTCGACCCCCGCCCGACTGTGCGCGCAGATCGTCGCCCCGTACCCGCCACCGGGGACCATCGGCGTGGCGAGCCAGTCCGGCAACTTCGTGTCGAGCTTCCTCAACATGGCGCGGGTGACCGGGGTGGGGATCAGCCGCGCGGTGTCGGCCGGCAACGCGGCGGCGGTGACCGTCGCCGACTACCTCGACTTCTTCGCCGACGATCCGGTCACGTCGGTCGGGCTCGCCTATGTCGAGGGGATCACCGACGGCGAGGGCTTGATGGCGCGCCTCGGCGAAGCGGCGGCACGCAAGCCGCTCGTGCTCGTGAAGGGCGGCGCGACCGCCGGTGGGGCGCGGGCTGCGGCCAGCCACACCGGTGCGCTCGCGGCCGACGACAAGGTGTTCGACGGCGCGTGCCGGGCGCACGGGGTCACCCGAGCCGCCGGCGTGGAGGAGGCGTTCGAGGCGGCTGCGACGTTCGCGACCCAACCGCCGCCGCGCGGGCCGAACGTCGTGGTCCTCACCACCGCGGGCGGCTGGGGCGTGGTCACCGCCGATGCGATCACGCGCGATCGCGACCTCGAGCTGCTCGCGCTCCCCACCGACCTCGAGGCGGCGATCGACGAGCACCTCCCGCAACGTTGGAGCAGGAACAACCCCGTCGACTGTGCCGGCGGCGAGACCCGCGACACGATCCCGACCGTGATGCGCCTGATCGCCGAACACGACGAGGTCGACGCGATCGTCTATCTGGGTCTCGGGATCCAGTCGAACCAGGCCCGACTGATGCGCGAGGGCGGCTTCCACCCCGGGCACGGTCTCGAGCGCATCGTCGAGTACCACGAGCGCCAGGATCGCCGGTTCGCCGAGACCGCCGCGGCGCTCAGCGAGGAGACCGGGAAGCCGATCCTCGTCGCGACCGAGCTGGCGGTCTCCGATCCCGACAACGCCAGACCGGCAGCGGTGCGCGACACCGGCCGGTTGTGCTACCCGAGCGGCGAGCGGGCGGTCGTCGCCCTCGGACACCTGTTCCGCGACGCCCGGTACCGGAGGCGGCGCTCGTGACGGAGCGCCAGCGGTCCCGCCCCCGGCGGCGGATCCATCCGCTGGTCGTGGTCGGGGTGGTCGCGACGGTACCGGCGCTGCTCCTGTGGTGGATCGCGTCGTGGGCGACGGCGCGCGCCGACGCCGCGGACGACGCGGCACCACCGCTCGACGAGCTCACGGTCGCCGCCGGCACACCCGAGCCCGCACTGAGCACCTCGTTGCTGGCCATGCGGCGGTCGGCGCCCGCGCTCGCCACACGGCTCAACATCGATGCGTTCCGAGAGGCGGTCGCACCGTTCCTCGCGAGCCTGCCCGACGGGTCGTGCGCCGGCGTCTCGATCAACGGGCAACCGGCGGGGGACCACGACCTCGACGCGGTCGTCGTCCCGGCGAGCAGCTCCAAGATCCTGACGGCCGCGGCAGCGCTCGACGTGCTCGGTCCGGACTTCCGCTACGAGACGCGCGTCGTCGGCCCCACCCCGACCGACGGCATCATCCTGGGTGACGTCTACCTCGTGGGAGGCGGTGACCCGGTGCTCTCCTCCGACTGGTACCCGGACTCCGAGCTCGATCGCTTCGCGGTCTTCAACCACACGTCGCTCGACGAGCTGGCCGACGCCCTGTCCGACGCCGGCGTGACCGAGATCAGAGGCGCGGTCCGCGGCGACGGATCGCGCTACGACGACGAGTTCTTCGCCCCCGGGTGGGGCGGTGGGGTCGCGGGGCTCGAGGCCGGGCCCTACGACGGCCTGCTCGTCAACGACGCGCGCGTGCTCGGCGACGATCTGCGGGGCAACGACCCGGCGGAGGCGGGCGCACGAGAGTTCATCCGGCTCCTCGCCGAGCGCGGCGTCGTCGTCACCGGCGGCTCCGGCACCGGCACCGCGCCCGCCGACGCGGACGAGCTCGGCGCGATCGAGTCGCGACCACTGTCCGACATCGTCGCCGAGATGCTGACGAACAGCGACAACAACACGGCGGAGATGGTCGTCAAGGAGATCGGGTTGGTGGCGTCGGGGGCCGGCACGCGGCCGGCCGGACTCGACGCGATCACCGAGACGATCGCCGATTGGGGGATCGACACGACGGGTCTCGTGCTCGCCGACGGCAGCGGCCTCGCGCTCGACAACCGCCTGACGTGCCGGCAACTGCTCGACGTCCTCCAGCGCACCGGCGTCGATTCGCCGCTCGGGGCCGGGTTGCCGGTCGCCGGGGAGACCGGCACCTTGCGCGACATCTTCGACGAGACCCCGGTGGCGGGCCGGCTCCGCGGCAAGACCGGCACGCTGAACAACTTCCCGATCGACGAGGACCCGCCGGGCGCCAAGGCGCTGGCCGGCTACCTCCCCGTCGACGGCGGGGGGCAGATCGAGTACGTCCTGCTCCTCAACGGACCGACGATCCCCGATCAGCGCGAGTACCGGCCCTTCTGGGCCGCGCTGGCGACCGCGCTCGCCTCGTACCCCGCGGTCGCGTCGCCGTCGGAGCTCGGGCCCCGATGACTCGACCGTCCCGGCGTCGAGGACGGTCGAGTCATCGGGGTGGCGGCGCGCCCCTGCTCGCCATCGTCGGGATCGCCGCCGTACCGGCGCTCGTCCTGGCGGGCACGTGGGGCTTCGCGAGCGCGAACGTCCCACCGACGACGACCACCACCACGACGACGCTGCCACCCCCACCGGTCGGGGAACTGACCACCGACGTCCTGTCGTTCCGGCGGCACCCCACGCCGATCGCGGGCCGGCTCGCCGAGGAGGCGGTCGCCGAGCAGACCGCTGCGGTGGCGGGTGACCTGGTCGAGTTGGTCGACGACGGGTCGTGCCTCCGCGTGACCGCCGACGGCGTCGACCTCGCCGCCGAGAGCGAGGATCTGGCGGTGATCCCCGCCAGCAACCAGAAGCTCGTCGTCGCGGCGGTGGCGCTCGACGTGCTCGGCGCCGACCACCGGTTCCGGACCGAGGTGCGGTCGGTCCCGCCCGTCGAGGGCGTCGTCGACGGCGATCTGCACCTGATCGGTGGTGGGGATCCGCTCCTGCGCACCGCTGCGGTCGTCGACCAGAGCCGCTATCCCGAGTTCAACACGACCGATCTCGCCGCGCTCGCCGACCAGCTCGTCGAGCTCGGCGTCGAGCGCGTGACCGGCGACGTCGTCGGGGACGAGTCGCGCTACGACGACGAACGACGCGTCCCGACCTGGGGCGACGACATCACGAAGCTCGACGCCGGGCCGATCGGTGCGCTGGTCGTCAACGACGGCCGCCTCCCGACCGGCGACTTCGCGATCGCACCGGCCAGCGCATCCGCTCGCACCCTCGTCGAGTTGCTCGCCGAGCGGGGCATCGTCGTCGCCGGGAGCGCACGGCAGGGGACGACCCCGGATGGTCTGGCTCCGCTCGTGTTCGTCGAGTCGGAGCCACTCCCGAACATCCTGGTCGCCCTGTTGCACACGAGCGACAACCACACGGCAGAGATGTTGGTGAAGGAGATCGGCGTCGCCGGAGCCGGGCAGGGGACGCGCGCGGCGGGGATCGAGGTCATGCGGGCCACCCTCGCGAGATGGGGGGTGCCGCTCGACGGTGTGGTGCTCGACGACGGGTCGGGGCTCAGCCGCGACAACCGGCTGACCTGTGCCGCGCTCGCCGATCTGGTGGCGACGGTCCCCGTCGCGGACGACCTCGTCGGCCTGCTGCCCGTCGCCGGCCGTGACGGGACGCTCTCGACGCAGTTGGTCGGCACCCGTGCGGAGGCGGAGCTGCGCGCCAAGACCGGCACGCTCACCGACGTCAAGGCGCTCACCGGTGCCGTCCCCGACGGCGCGGGCGACGACGTCGAGTTCGCGCTCGTCCTCAACGGCACCGACGTCGACGACGAAGCGGTGTACACGCCGGTCTGGGAGCGCCTCGTCGAGGTGATCGGTGAGCTGCCCGTGGTCGTCGTGCCCGACGTCGCGGCCGTCGCCCCGCGATGACCGCCGGCCGGGTGCAGGGGTGGCGCCATCGCGCCCGGCCGCCTACGTTTCGTCGGGATGGCCGTGATGCCGATGTTCCCGCTCGGCAACCCGCTCCTCCCCGGGTCGCTGCTGCCGCTGCACGCGTTCGAGGAGCGCTACCGCCAGATGATCCGCGACATCCTCGCGAACGACGTCGACCCGCCGGAGTTCGGCGTGGTGATGATCGAGCGGGGCACCGAGGTCGGCGGCGGCGACCTGCGATCGATGGTGGGAACGATCGCCCGCATCGACGAGATCGAGGTCAGCCCGGACGGCCGGTACGGTCTCGTGGCGGTCGGCACGGCCCGCTGTCGCGTGCTCGCCTGGCTCCCCGACGACCCGTATCCGCTCGCCGATGTCGAGCGGTGGGACGACGACCCGTCCGCGGCGGGTCGCTCGGAGGTGGCCGACCGGCACCGTCGCGTCCGGGAGATCAACTCGCTCGCGAGGTCCCTCGGTGACGCCGTGCCCGACGACGACCAGATCGCCGACGACCCGTGGCTCGGGTGCTTCCACCTCGCCGCACTGGCACCGCTCGGAGCGTCCGACCGCCAGCGCGTGCTGGCGGCGCCGAGTCTGAGCGCACGTCTCGACCTGCTCGACGAGGCGCTCGACGACGCGATGGCCGTTCTGGATTTCCGTCGTTCGTGATAGAAACGGCGCCATGTCCGATCATCAGCACGGAGCAGCGACCGGTGGCACGCCGCCGAGCTCGACTCCGGCCCCCGACCAGAACGCGCCGGGCCCGACGCCGGCGGCGTCGTCTCGTGCCCGACGGCGCGGCGAGCCCGCACCCGCCTCGATGGGTGAGGTGATCGACTACGTCAAGGAGTACGCCAAGCAGGAGACGACGGGGCCGCTCATGGGCGCCGGGCGGTGGATCGGGCTCGGGGCGGCGGGCGCCCTCACCCTCGGGATCGGGTTGCTGCTGCTCCTCCTCGGCCTGCTGCGGGTCCTCCAGACCGAGTGGGCGTTCGTCGACGACCGATCGTGGTCGTGGCTGCCGTACCTGATCGTGCTGATCGTGTGTGCCGGGCTGATCGCCGTGGCGGTCTCGCGGATCAACAAGACCTACCTCGACAAGAAGGACAAGTGATGACCACCACCGAGTCGAAGATCACCCCCGCCGACCTCGAGAACAAGCTGCAGTCGTTCCAGGACGGCGTGCAGTCCAAGGTCGACGACCGGAAGAGCACGATCACCGCCGTCGCCGGTGGCGTCGGCATCGCGTTGCTGATCATCTTCTTCCTCCTGGGCAAGCGCGCCGGCAAGAAGAAGACTACCCTCGTCGAGATCCGCCGCATCTGATGGCCCTCGTCCCCCGCGCCCTCCGCCCGACGGTGGTCGCCCGCCGCAAGGCGATCTACTCCGGCTTCCTCGGACCGAGCATGTTCTGGAAGATCGTCGGCGGCGTCATGTTCGGGAGATCCACGGTCAAGAGGTTCTTCGGCCGCAACGTCGAGGTCATCGACGTCGCCTCGCTCGCCCCCGGACGCATCATGCAGATCGTCACCGCCGAGCCGGTGTCGCGCCGGCAGCGCCGCAAGCGGCGGCGTCGCGGCGAGTACGTCCCCACGGTCGCCGAGCAGACCGCCTACTCCCAGAGGTGGGCGGCCGACCAGGTGCGCGCCAGGGGCTGAACTCGTGATCGTGCATCTCCGCCAACCCCGGCGGCAGATCGAGATCGACGGGCCGTCGAGCGTGAACGCGCTCCTCGACCACCTCGAGCTCGGCCGGGAGTCGCACCTCGTGATCCGCAACGGCACACTGGTACCCGGCGACGGCCGGCTCGAGGTCGACGACGTCATCGAGATCCGCCCGGTCGTCTCGGGTGGTTGAGCCCTGGATGCGGTCCTGCACACCGCGTCCGGCCCGGAGCAGGAGGTGGGTGTGAACCAGTCGAAGTGCCGAGTGTGCCGAGAACCCGCGATCATCGACCTGCCGCGCCACAACGCCAACTTCTGTGCCGAGCACCTCCTCCAGCTGTGTCGGCGTCAGGTCGCCAAGGCGATCGCCGCCCACGACATGCTGCGACCCGACGACCGGATCCTCGTCGCGGTCAGCGGTGGGAAGGACTCCCTGGCCGTCTGGGACCTGCTGATCGACCTCGGCTACCGGGCCGACGGGCTGTACATCGGACTGGGGATCGGTGACTACAGCGACGCGAGCCACGAGTACGTTCGGGCGTTCGCCGACGACCGCGGCCTGGCGCTCCGGACGATCGATCTGCGAACCGACCACGGGTACGACGTCCCGACGGCGGCGAAGGTCACCGGGCGAGTGCCCTGTTCGGCGTGCGGGCTCTCCAAGCGGCGGCTGTTCGACCAGGCCGCCCTCGAGGGCGGGTACGACGTCGTCGTCACCGGGCACAACCTCGACGACGAGGCGGCGGTGCTCTTCGGCAACACGCTGCGATGGGACGTCGAGTACCTCGCGCGCCAGCTGCCGGTGCTGCCGGCGCGGGAGGGGTTCCCCAGGAAGGTCAAGCCGCTGGTTCGCCTCACCGAGCGGGAGATGGCGGCGTGGTGCATCGTGCGCGGCATCGACTACCAGGTCGAGGAGTGCCCGATGGCGGTCGGCAACAAGCATCTCGCCTACAAGTCGGCGCTCAACGAGATCGAGCGGCAGTCGCCCGGGTCGAAAGCGACGTTCTACCTCGAGTTCGTCGACAAGATGGCGCCGCTGCTCGCCGACGTCGGGGCCGCGGGCGGGGACGATCTCGGCCCGTGCGACCGATGCGGGGCCCCGACCCCCGGTGACGTGTGCGCGTTCTGCCGCCTCCGGGAGCGGGTCGGCGACCACGAACCGGTGCCGGTCCACATGGTGCTGCGGGGTGCCGCCCGCAAGGCCTTCCTGGCCGCGCACCCCGAGCAGGCCGGGGTCGCAGGATGAACCCGTTCGCCGCGGGCGACCGCGTCATGCTGCTCGACGCCAAGAAGCGGCGCTACCTGGTCACGCTCGTCGACGACGGCGAGTTCCACACCCACGCCGGCGTGGTCCCGCACGGCGATCTGATCGGCGAGGCCGAGGGTGTCGTCGTGCGCAGCACGAAGGGGAGCGAGTACACCGCCCTGCGGCCGACGTTGGAGGACTACGTGCTCGAGATGCCGCGAGGGGCCCAGGTGATCTACCCGAAGGACCTCGCCCCGATCTGCATGCTCGCCGACATCGGTCCGGGCATGCGCGTCTTCGAGACCGGGATCGGCTCCGGCGCGCTGTCGATGACCATGCTGCGCTGGGGCGCCGACGTCGTGGGCTACGAGGTCCGCGAGGACTTCCTCAACCGGGCACGCGCGAACGTGGTCGAGTTCCTCGGGCCCGGCGCCCTCGACCGGTACGACGTGCACCTCGCCGACAGCTACGAGGGCATCGCAGCCGAGCACGGACCGTTCGACCGGGCGGTGCTCGACCTCCCCGAACCGTGGCGGGTCGTGCCGCACCTCGAGCCGGTCCTGGCCGCCGGCGGCGTGTGTGTCGCGTACACCCCGTCGGTCGTGCAGGCGATGCAGGTCCGCGAGGTGCTCAAGGGGCGATGGATCGACGTCCGCACGATCGAGGTCCTGCACCGGGGCTGGCACATCGAGGGGCAGGCGGTGCGCCCGGATCACCGCATGGTCGCGCACACCGCGTTCTTGACCGTCGGGCGCTTCCTCGGCCAGGGCCGGCGGGCGATGCGCACCGACACCAAGGTCGAGCGCGTCGGCCGCTGATCGCGGTCGCGACGCCGCGGCCGGCCGGTCAGGTGCCGCAGAAGGTGCGATAGCCCGCCGTGAACTCGGTCGGCGCCGGGTCGGTGAACGCGTCGTCGGCGGGGTCGTCGAACGGGTGACGGACCGCCTCGAGCAGACGCTCCCATGGCTCGATGTCGTCGGCGACCGCGGCCTGGAGCGCCGACTCGACGAGGTGGTTGCGGGGGATCACGATCGGGTTCCGCGCGGCGATGCGCGCGGTCCAGGTGCCGCGGTCGACGCCGCACTCGCCCACGAGCTCCTCGTAGCCGGTGTGCCACCGGCGCACGTCGTCGCCGGCCCCGGGCGGGAACTCGGCGACGAGCCGGTCGACGTCGGCGAGCGCCCGCCACGAGCGCGTCAGGTCGGCGCGGTGCTCCCGCAGCAGCTCGACGAGGGCGACGGCGTGTGCACGGGCCGCGCCGGCGTCGCACTCGTCGAGTCCGAGCTTGTGTCGGGCGCCGGCCGTCCAGGCCGCGTCGTAGCGGGCGGAGAAGGCGTCGATCACCTCGGTCGCGAGGCGCACCGCCTCGTCGGTGTCGTCGTCGAGGTGGGGGATGAGCGTCTCCGCGAAGCGTGCCAGGTTCCAGCGGGCGATCGTCGGCTGGTTGCCGTAGGCGTAGCGCCCGCCGTGGTCGATCGAGCTGAAGACCGCCGCCGTGTCGAAGCGGTCGACGAACGCGCACGGACCGTAGTCGATCGTCTCGCCCGAGATCGTCGTGTTGTCGGTGTTCATGACGCCGTGGACGAACCCGACGTGCATCCATGCCGCGACGAGGTCGGCGACACGGTCGGCGACGGCGTCGAGCAACACCAGCGCGGCAGGGCCGTCGGTGGGGTGGTCGACCGGGTGTCGCTCGAGCGCGTGGTCGATCAGCAGCGCGACCCGGTCGGTGTCGCCGCGGGCGGCGAAGTACTGGAAGGTCCCGACGCGCAGGTGGCTGGCCGCGACCCTGGTGAGGATCGCGCCGGGGAGCGCGCCGTCGCGGATCACGGTCTCGCCGGTGGTGACGGCGGCGAGCGCCCGGGTGGTCGGGATGCCGAGGGCGTGCATCGCATCGGCGACGAGGTACTCGCGCAGCACCGGACCGAGCGCTGCGCGACCGTCTCCGCCACGCGAGAACGGCGTCCGGCCCGACCCCTTGAGGGTGACGTCGACGCGGGTGCCGTCGGGTGTGGTCACCTCGCCCAGCAGCACCGCGCGCCCGTCGCCCAGCTGCGGGTTGAACGCGCCGAACTGGTGCCCCGCGTAGACCTGCGCGACCGGCACGGCACCGTCGGGCACGCGGTTGCCCGCCCACATCTCGACCGCTTCGGGCGTGCGGAGCTCGGCGGCGTCGAGGCCGAGTTCGGCGGCGAGGGGTTCGTTGAGTGCGACGAGCCGGGGTCGGGCCACCGGCACCGGGGTGACCGGCGCGGCGAGCCCGTCGAGGTCGGCGTAGTCGCGGTGCAGCGTCAGGGGCATGGTGCTCCCGTCGACGATCGGGCGCCGGCGATCGGAGCGGTCAGGGCTCGATGAAGATGCACTCGCCGGGGCACTCCTCGGCAGACTCGATGACCGCCTCGAGCTGGCTGTCGGGGAACTCGGCCAACCCCTCGGCGCCCTCGGGGTTGCCCTTCGCCGCCGCGAAGATCTTGTCGCCCTCCTTCACGTAGGCGAGGCCGTCGTCCAGGAGGACGAAGACGTCGGGCGCGATCTCCTCGCACAGGCCGTCGCCGGTGCAGAGATCCTGGTCGATCCAGACCTTCATGTGTCGTGGGACTCCTTCGTGAGCGCGATACTGCTCGGGAGTTTACACGGACATGATCGTGCAAAGGAACACACAGCGAGGCGATGTTCGGGCGTGTAGGTTGCTGTGCAATCCACACGAGGAGGAACGGTGGCCGACCGCAGCGACGAGATCATCGGGGAGCCGGACGACGACGCGAACGACGAGCTGTCCGAGCTCGGGAACGAGAACGCCAGGCTCCGGGCGCGGCTCGCCGAGACCCCGGCGCGTCTGCGAGCGCTCGAGGAACGTCTGCTGACCACCAAGGGGCAGCTCAGCCAGGTGACCGCCCAGAACGAGAAGTTGAGCTACACCCTGCGCGAAGCCCGCGAACACATCGCGTCGCTACGCGACGAGGTCGAAAAGCTGACGATGCCCCCCAACGCCTACGGCGTCGTGGTCGGCAAGAACGGCGACGGCACGGTCGACATCACCTCGGCCGGCCGGAAGATGCGGGTGCAGCTCCACCCCGAGATCGACTTCGAGCTGCTCGACTTCGGTGCCGAGGTCGCCCTCAACGAGAGCTTCAACATCATCGATGCGCGTCGGGCCGAGACGGTCGGCGAGGTCGTGACCCTGAAGGAGGTCCTCGACGACGGCGTCCGGGCGATCGTCACCGGCCGCGGCGACGAGGAGCGCGTCTGCGAGCTGGCGGGCCGACTGCGGGGTCAGCGGCTGCGCAGCGGCGACACGCTGCGCGCCGATCCGCGCTCGAACCTCATCCTCGAGCGCCTGCCCCGGCCGGAGGTCGAGGACCTCCTGCTCGAGGAGGTGCCCGACATCTCCTATGCCGACATCGGCGGGCTCGACGGGCAGATCGAGGAGATCGCCGACGCGGTCGAGCTGCCGTTCCTCCACCAGGACCTGTTCGCAGAGCACCGGCTCCCGGCGCCGAAGGGCATCTTGCTCTACGGACCTCCGGGATGCGGCAAGACCCTGATCGCCAAGGCGGTCGCGAACAGCCTCGCGAAGAAGGTCGCCGAGAAGATCGGCGAGGGCAAGGGGCACCCCTACTTCATCAACATCAAGGGTCCCGAGCTGCTCAACAAGTACGTCGGCGAGACCGAGCGCCAGATCCGGCTCGTGTTCCAGCGCGCAAGGGAGAAGAGCGAGGAGGGCTGGCCCGTCATCGTGTTCTTCGACGAGATGGACTCGATGTTCCGCACCCGGGGCTCGGGGATCAGCTCCGACATGGAGTCGACGATCGTGCCGCAGCTGCTCGCGGAGATCGACGGTGTCGAGGGACTCCGCAACGTGATCGTGATCGGCGCCACCAACCGGGAGGATCTGATCGACCCGGCGATCCTCCGCCCCGGCCGGCTCGACGTCAAGATCAAGATCGAGCGTCCCAACGCCGACGCGGCCCGCCAGATCCTCGGTCGCTACCTGACCGACGAGATCCCGATCGCGGCCGGCCAGGACGTGCCGGCGATGATCGACGCGACGGTCGCGGAGATGTACCGCGTCGACGACGCCACCCGGTTCCTCGAGGTGACGTACCAGAACGGTGACAAGGAGATCCTCTACTACAAGGACTTCGCGTCCGGAGCGATGATCGAGAACATCGTGCGGCGTGCCAAGAAGCTCGCGATCAAGCGGGTCATCTCCGGTGGACCGCCCGGCGTGTCGACCGACGACCTCATCGCGTCGATCGCGCAGGAGTACAAGGAGCACGAGGACCTGCCGAACACGACCAACCCGGACGACTGGGCCAAGATCTCCGGCAAGAAGGGCGAGCGGATCGTGTTCATCCGCACCCTCGTCAACGACGAGCCCGACCACGGTCCGATGGGTGGCCGGAGCATCGAGCAGACACCGACGGGGCAGTACCTCTGACCTGCTCGCGTCGCCCGGAGCCGACGTGGTCCGGCTCGCCCTGACGCGCCGGACCCTCGGTCGGGCCGTGGTGATGGGCGCCGCCGGGATCGTCGCGGGCATCCTCGCGCTCTCGCCCGGTGCCGGGTGGCCGATCCGGGTCATCGGGGCGGGGGCGTTCGTCTGGGCGGCGTTCTGGGTCCTCGATCTGGTGGGCCCCCTGCGGCTGTGGCGCGGTCGGCCGGGTCACTACGAGATACCGACGCTGCTCTCGCGGCAACGCGTGATCGAGGTGGAGCCGCACATCGAGGTGACGGCGGAGTCGCGGGGGTCTCCCGCGATCCTGATCCGGGGCGACGGCAATCGGCGCGTCGTGCGCGTCAACCCGCTGCTCTCCTCGGCCGATCTCGGGGAGTGGCTCGGGCGGATCGCGCCCCCGGCTTGACGCGCCCGGGAGGGGGACGAACGGCACTACTCGCCCGCACGGGAGCGCGTGATGATCGAGGTGGCGGTCGTCCGGTCTCGATCGTCGGAAGGAGCATCGTCATGACCGATCAGCAGCTGTCGACCGAGCAGCTCGCCGATCGCCGGGCCAAGTACCTGACCGGGCTGATGTGGCACGTCGGATCCTTCGTGATCATCAACGCCTTCTTCTGGTTGCTGGACGCGATCGTCGGCCAGGAGGGCATCCAGTGGGCGTCCTGGATCACGATCTTCTGGGGGTTCGCGCTGCTGTTCCACGTGCTGGCCTGGTTCATCGACGGCCGGCAGGTCGAGCGACGGCGGGCCGAGCACTACGCCGAGCACGAGCGCCAAGCCACCCGCTGACCCGAACGTCGAACCCTCCTCGCTGACGGCGACGCCACGGGGCGCGAGGTCACGCTCGCGATGCTGATCGTGGTCGCCGACGCACGATCTCGCTGCGCGCCTTCCTATGTTGGGCGGACGCCCGGTCGAGGGAGGTCGAACGATGTCGGCGACGCATGAGGTGCAGAACTGGTCGGGGAACCAGCGCTGCGTTCCCGAGTCCGTCGTGGTCGCGTCGTCGACGGCCACGGTGGCCGGCCTCGCGGCGCGGGCGAGCAGCCGCCGGAGCCGGCTCAAGGCGATCGGGGCCGGCCACTCGTTCACCGCAGCCGCGATGACCGACGGCACGTTGGTGCGCCTCGACGGCCTGGACGCCGTGGAGTCCCTCGACCCGGCCACCGGTGTCGCGGTCGTGGGCGCCGGGATCACGCTCCACCGGCTCAGCCGCGAGCTCGACGAGCGGGGCCGGGCACTGCCCAACCTGGGTGACATCGACGTGCAGACGGTCGCGGGGGCCACTTCGACCGCGACGCACGGGACCGGTCGTCGCCATGGCAACGTCTCGACGGGCATCGTCGGCTTCGAGATCGTGACCGGCGCAGGCGAGGCGCTGTGGTGCGACGCGAGCACCGAGCCGGAGTTGTTCCGATTCGGGCGGGTCGGCGTCGGTGCGCTCGGCATCGTGACCAGGGTCGCGATCGCGACGGTGCCGGCGTTCAACCTGCGCGCCCGCGAGTCGGGCGAGCCGGTCGACGGGATCCTCGACGACTGGGCCGGCTTCCGTGCGAGCGCCGATCACCCCGAGTTCTTCTGGCTGCCGGGGTCGCCCCTGGCGCTCGTCAAGCGCAACGACCGAACGACCGAACCGATCGAGCCGCTGTCGAGGGCCCGCTTCCTCACCGACAAGATCCTGAAGGAGAACGTGGCGTTCGGCCTCTCCCAGCGGCTGGTCCGTCGCTTCCCGGCCACCCGAGACCGGGTGGCCAGGACCATCGCAGCATCGGTGGCGCCCTCGGAGCGGGTCGACAAGAGCTTCCGGGTGTTCGCCTCCCCGCGGCGGGTGAAGTTCCTCGAGTCCGAGTACGGCGTCCCCGTCGACGCCCTCCCCGAGGCGTTCGCCCGGGTCCGCCGCCTCGCCGAGTCGCTCGACCTGCCGCCGGCGTTCCCCGTCGAGGTCCGTTGCTCCCGCGGCGACGACATCCCGCTCTCGACCGCCCACGGGCGCGACACCGGCTGGATCGCGGTCCACCAGTACGTCGGGATGCCGTACGGCGACTACTTCCGGGGCGTGGAAGCGATCATGGCCGACTACGAGGGTCGCCCCCACTGGGGCAAGCACCACACGCTCGGCGCCGGCCACCTCGCCGCCCGCTACCCCGAGTGGGAGGGGTTCGTCGAGCTGCGCGCCCGGCTCGACCCCCACGGCATCTTCGCCAACGACTACCTCGACCGGTGCCTCGGCCCGGTCGGGGCCCGGGGCGGTGGGCGCGGCGCCGTCCCCGCACCATCGACGCCGAGGTCGAGCAGCCGATGAGCACGAGCACCGACCCGACCGAACGGTTCGCCGCGATGCAGGACGCGCTCCGTGCCGCGGCCCACTGCCAACCGGTCGTCGTCGTCGACCGGGAGCGCCTCGACCGGAACCTCGACCAGCTGGCGGCGACCGTGCCGGCCGGGTTCGGCGTTCGCATCGTCGCCAAGTCACTCCCGAGCATCGACCTGCTCCGGTACGTCATGGAGCGCCTCGACACCGATCGCCTCATGACCTTCAACCTGCCGATGCTGCGCACCCTCGCCGCGGTGCTGCCCGACGTCGACCAGCTCTGCGGCAAGCCGTTTCCCGTCGCCGCAGCCGATCGGTTCTACGACATGCCCGGCGCCTCGACGGCGCGGGTGCAGTGGCTCGTCGACACCCCCGACCGCCTCGCGCAGTACGAGGAGCTGGCGACCCGGCGGGGGCTGCGGTTGCGGGTCTCGTTCGAGCTCGACATCGGACTCCACCGGGGCGGGTTCGCGCCGGGGGCCGTGCTGCGGTCCGCGCTCGAGCGCGTCGGCAGCGGCGAGCTCGACTTCGCCGGCTTCATGGGATACGAGGCCCATGTGGCGAAGTTCCCGGCCGGGCGGCTGCGCGATCGGGTCTTCGCCCGGGCGCTGGACACCTACCGGGATGCGATCGACATCGCCCGCCGCGTCCACGGCGACGATGCGATCGACTCAGCGATCCTCAACGCCGCCGGGAGCCCGACGTATGCGCTCCACGACGGTGCCGGCCCCGCCAACGAGATCTCGATCGGGAGCGCACTGCTCAAGGGCACCGATTTCGACACCGACCTCCTCGGGGCGTTCCAACCGGCGGTCTACATCGCAGCCCCGGTGCTCAAGGTGCTCGACGCGCCGCAGGTACCCGGTCTCCCGGCCGACGGGCGCCGGTTCGGGAGACGCCGCGCACGTTCGCGCCGAGCGGTGTTCATCCACGGCGGCCACTGGCTGGCCGGTCCGGTCCATCCCCCTGGCCTCCGACACAGCCGGCTCTTCGGGCGCTCCAGCAACCAGGAGATGTTCACGCTGACCGGCGACGCGCCGCTCGAACCCGACGACTTCGTCTTCCTCCGGCCCACCCAGACCGAGGCGGTGCTCCTGCAGTTCGGCGACATCGCCGTCTTCGACGCGGGCTCGATCGTCGAGCACTGGCCGGCGATGCCCGCATCGGCCTGACCGGTCGCGGCGCGGAGTGAATACCGTGGGCGCGGTGAGCACGCTGAGAGCGCGACAGCTCGTCGCCGACGACGTCGACGCCTACATCGCCCACGTCGGCGAGATCGACGCGGCGTCGGGTGTGGACGGTGCGCCCCACGCCCATCCGTACCCGCGATCCGAGCTCGATCTCGACGACGGCGCCCGCCGGCGCGAGCTCGACCGGTGGTCGACCGACATCGACGTCGTCGGGTGGCGCCGAGCGTGGGGCCTGTTCGACGTCGACGACCTCGTCGGCCATCTGTACCTGGCGGGCGGCGAGCTGTCGACCGAGATGCACCGCACCAGCGTGGGGATGGGCATCGTGGCGACCCACCACCGCCGCGGCGGCGGCTCCCTGCTGCTGTCGACGGCGATCGCGTGGGTGCTCGCCCGACCCCGCATCGCGTGGATCGACCTCGGCGTCTTCTCGGGCAACGCCCCGGCCCGGGCGCTCTACGCACGTCACGGGTTCACCGAGATCGGGACCACCACCGATCGGTTCCGGGTGGACGGCGCGAGCCTCGACGACGTCATGATGACCCTCGACGTTGCCGAGCGGCGGGGGGCGGGTGCGGTTAGGGTCTGAACCGTGGCGATCCCGAAGGTCTGTGGCATCGAGACCGAGTACGGCATCAGCGTCCGCGGTGCCGACAACAACCCGGTCTCGGCCTCGTCGCTGCTGATCAACGCCTACGTCAACGCCACCGCCAAGCGGATCGGGTGGGACTTCGAGGACGAGACACCCGCCAACGACGCCCGGGGATTCAACCTCGACGACGTGTTCGCTCCCGAGGTCGAGACCTCGCTCGTCAACGCGGTGCTCACCAACGGCGCCCGTTACTACGTCGATCACGCCCACCCCGAGCTCTCGACGCCCGAGGTCCTCCACGCCGCCGACGCCGTCCGGTGGGATCGGGCCGCCGACGAGATCGTCCGGGCCTCGATGCGCCACGCCAACGAGCTGCTCGGCGCCGACGCCGAGATCGTCGTCTACAAGAACAACTCCGACGGCAAGGGGAACAGCTACGGGTGCCACGAGAACTACCTCGTCGCACGATCGACACCGTTCGGGCGGCTGTCGAGCCAGATCACCTCCCACTTCGTGACCCGCCAGGTGTTCTGCGGGGCGGGCAAGGTCGGCTGCGAGCAACCCGGCCGTGAACCGGACGACGTCGCCTACCAGCTGAGTCAGCGGGCCGACTTCTTCGAGGAGCCGATCGGGCTGGAGACGACGCTCAAGCGCCCGATCGTCAACACCCGCGACGAACCGCACTGCGACCCGCAGAAGTACCGGCGGCTCCACGTCATCGTCGGCGACGCCAACATGAGCGAGGTCGCCACCTACCTGAAGGTCGGCACGACGGCGCTCGTCCTGGCGATGATCGAGGACGATCAGCTCGGTGACGACCTCCTGCTCGGTGCCCCGGTCAGCGCGATCCGCCAGGTGTCCCACGACCCGTCGCTGCGCCAGACGATCATGTTCGCGAACGGCACCCGGGCGAGCGCCCTCGAGATCCAGTGGTCACTCCTCGAGCGCGCTCGCAAGTACGAGCAGACCCACGGGCTCGAGGCAGTCGGTGACGATGTCGGCGCCGACGTCCTCGATCGGTGGGAGCAGGTGCTCACCGGTCTCGAACACGACCCCGACTCGGTCGCCCACCAGGTCGACTGGGTCGCCAAGCGGCGTCTGGTCGACGGCTACGCGGATCGCCACGGTCTCCGTCCGGCCGATGCGCGGCTCAAGGCGATCGATCTCCAGTACCACGACCTGCGCACCTCCCGCGGTCTGGCCGGTCGCTGCGACCTCGAGACGGTCGCCGACCCCGACGCCGTGGTCGCCGCGATGACCGAACCCCCGCTCACGACGCGGGCCTACTTCCGTGGCCGGTGCGTCGAGAAGTTCCACGAGCACGTCGTCGCGGCGAACTGGGACTCGCTCGTGTTCGACGTCGGTCGCGACCCGCTCCGGCGGGTCCCGATGATGGAACCGCTGCGCGGCACACGGGCCCACGTCGCTAACTTGATCGACGAGAGCCAGACGGTCGCCGAGCTCGTCGACCGTCTGGGCGCCTGAACGAGGAGACACGATGGCCGAACGAACGCACAAGCCCAAGCCGTCCGCGGATCGCACCGAGGAGGTCGCCGACCTCGAACCGGCGCCGTCCGAGTCCGGCCAGAAGCTCAAGGCCGAGCTCGACGACCTGCTCGACGAGATCGACGAGGTCCTCGAGACCAATGCGGAGGATTTCGTCAAGTCGTACGTCCAGAAGGGCGGTCAGTGACGGTGTCGATGCCGTTGTTCGACCCCACGGCCGACCCGGGGTCGAACTTCCCCGAGCTGCTACGGCGCACGGGGCTCGCCGCCACGCCGGTCAGTGGGGGGTCGATCGACGTCCCGCACGCGACGACGTGCGTCGCCATCCGCTTCGCCGACGGCGTCGTGATGGCCGGTGATCGCCGGGCGACGTCGGGCAACCTCATCTCCCACCGATCCATGGAGAAGGTGGTCGAGGCCGACCGGTACAGCGCGGTCGCGATCGCGGGCGCGGCCGGACCGGCGATGGAGATGGTGCGCCTGTTCCAGCTCCAGCTCGAGCACTACGAGAAGGTCGAGGGTTCCCACCTCAGCCTCGAGGGCAAGGCCAACCAGCTCTCGATGATGGTCCGCGGCAACCTCCCGGCCGCGATGCAGGGGATGGTCGTCGTCCCGATCTTCGCCGGTTACGACACGCGACGCTCGGTCGGCCGGTTGTGGGCCTACGACGTGACCGGCGGGCGCTACGAGGAGCGCGAGTACGTCGCGACCGGATCGGGGAGCTTGCACGCCAGCACGGTCGTCAAGGTCGGCTACGAGCGTGATCTCGCACGCGGCGCCGCCGTCGAGCTCGTCGCCCGCAGCCTCTGGGAAGCCGCCGACGCCGACTCGGCCACGGGCGGACCCGACGCCCTGCGCGGGATCTACCCGGTCGTCGCCACGGTCACGGCCGACGGCTGGCAGCGCGTCGCCGACGACGAGCTGGCGGCGGTCTTCGCGTCGATCGCCGACGCGACGAACCGCCGCATCTCCGGGGGCACCGAGGTGACCGCGTGAGCGTCCCGTTCTACGTCGCCCCCGAGCAGGTGATGAAGGATCGCGCCGACTACGCGCGCAAGGGCATCGCCCGCGGCCGGGCGCTGGTCGGCATCCGCTACGCCGACGGGATCGCGATCGTCGCGGAGAACGCCTCCGAGACGCTCCGCAAGGTCAGCGAGATCTACGACCGCATCGCGTTCGCCGGTGTCGGCCGCTACAACGAGTTCGATCAGTTGCGGGTCGCCGGCATCCGTGCGGCCGACCTGAAGGGGTTCCAGTACTCGCGCGACGACGTCGACGCCCGCTCGCTCGCCAACCAGTACGCCCAGATCCTCGGCAACATCTTCACCCACGAGATGAAGCCGATGGAGGTCGAGATCCTCGTCGCCGAGGTCGGCGCCGACACGGCCGACGATCAGATGTTCCACATCGTCTACGACGGCACCGTGGTCGACCACCGTGACATCGCCGTCCTCGGCGGCGACGCCGATGCGATCGCTGCCCGCCTGAGCGCCGGGTTCGAGGACGGCCTCGACCTCGCAGGCGCCGTCCGGCTCGGCGTGCACGCGCTCGCCGGCGCCGACCGGGAGCTGAGCACCAGCGAGCTCGAGGTGGCGACCCTGTCTCGGGGGAACGGCCGCCGC
Source organism: uncultured Ilumatobacter sp. (assembly GCA_965601765.1). GTDB lineage: Bacteria > Actinomycetota > Acidimicrobiia > Acidimicrobiales > Ilumatobacteraceae > Ilumatobacter. The sequence goes on from CBFCWS010000011.1 coordinate 20,347, forward strand.
TGCTTCGACCGGTTGACGGTCGAGCAGATCACCGATCTCCTCGCGTGATCCGGAGCGAGCGACCCGGCCACGGATCTCCTCGTCCGCCGCGGGCTCCCCGACCGCCTGCGCGTCAGTCCCGGACCCCGTCTCGGTAGGTCCGACCACCCGGCACTTCTTCAGCGTCCGGTGGGGCAGGTCGTCCGGTTCGTGCCTATCGTCTCCCGCACACGTTGAACCACTGGGGGTTGGTATGTCAGACCGTCTTCGCTTCGGCATCTTCATGGCGCCGTTCCATCGGGCAGGGGAGAACCCGACGCTCGCGATCGAGCGCGATCTCGAGCTCGTGGCGCACCTCGACCGTCTCGGATGGGACGAGGCCTGGATCGGTGAGCACCACAGCGCCGGCACCGAGATCATCGCGTCGCCGGAGATCTTCATCGCCGCCGCCGCCGAGCGCACCAAGCACATCAAGCTCGGTACCGGAGTGATCTCGGTCGCCTACCACAACCCGTACATGATCGCCGAGCGAGCGGTGCAGCTCGACCACATGACGAGGGGCCGCTTCATGCTCGGTCTCGGCCCCGGATCGCTGCCGACCGATGCGATCATGCTGGGCCTCGACCCGACCGAGACGCGGCCGCTGCTCGAGGAGGGTCTCGACGTCATCATGCAGCTGCTCACGACCGACGACCCGGTGACGAGCCAGACCAAGACGTGGGACCTGCACGACGCACGGCTGCATCTCCGGCCGTACTCGAACCCGCTGTTCGACGTGGCGGTGCCCGCGGTCGCGTCGCCGACCGGGCCGCGCCTCGCCGGCAAGCACGGCATCGGGCTGCTCTCGATCGGGGCGACCCAGGAAGCCGGCTTCGACGCACTCGCCCTGCACTGGGACGTGATGGAGGAGCGCGCCGCCACCTTCGGCACCGTCGCCGACCGTGCGAAGTGGCGGCTGGTCGGGCTCATGCACGTCGCCGAGACCCGCGAGCAGGCCTACCGCGACGTGGAGTACGGCATGATGGCCTGGTTCGACTACTTCCAGCACACCGCCGCGTTCCCGCAGATGGACGTCGGCTCGTCGGAGGCCGTCCGCGAGGCGATCGAGTTCGTCAACACCTCCGGGCTGGGCACGATCGGCACGCCACAGGACGCCGTCGGCCAGATCGAGCGCCTCCAGAAGCAGTCCGGTGGTTTCGGGTGCTACATGACGCTGTGCCACGAGTGGGCCAACCCCGAGGCCACCCGCCGGAGCTACGAGTTGATCGCCCAGCAGGTGTTCCCCGAGTTCCAGGGCCAGTCGTACTCGACCCTCGCCGCGAAGGAGCGGGCCCGATCCGGCCGCGAGCACCTCGCCGAGCGCAACATGCAGGCCGTCACCGACATGGTGGAGAAGCACCAGGCCGAGCTGGACGCCAAGTAGGCGGGCCTGCCGGCGGACAGCCCTGCGGCGCCGAGAACGCACCTATAGGGTGCGGAGATGGACCGTCGGATCTACGGGATCGAGAGCGAGTACGGCGTCACGTGCACGCTCCGGGGCCAACGGCGGCTCAGTCCCGACGAGGTCGCCCGGTACCTGTTCCGCAAGGTCGTCTCGTGGGGCCGCTCGTCCAACGTGTTCCTCCAGAACGGGGCCCGGCTGTACCTCGACGTCGGCTCCCACCCGGAGTACGCGACACCCGAGTGCGACTCGCTGTACGACCTGGTCGTACACGACAAGGCGGGGGAGCGGATCCTCGAGTCGCTGGTGGCCTCGGCCGAGGAGCGCCTGCAGGAGGAGTCGATCCGCGGCACCATCTACCTGTTCAAGAACAACACCGACTCCGCCGGCAACAGCTACGGGTGCCACGAGAACTTCCTGACCAGCCGCAGCGACGACCTGGGCCACTACGCCGAGGTGTTGATCCCGTTCTTCGTCAGCCGGCAGATCTACGCCGGCGCCGGCAAGGTGCTCCAGACGGCGCGGGGTGCGACCTACTCGATCGCCCAGCGAGCCGAGCACATCTGGGAGGGGGTGAGCT